>JAFEGS010000059.1 GCA_018239705.1 Verrucomicrobiota bacterium
ACAGCAGGGAAAGAACGTAGGATACCGAGTGCACGAAGAGCCGGCAAAAGAGAGCCTTCGCGAATTTTCTGCCCTTGCAAAGGCCTTTGGCTACGACCTTGCCGAAGATCCCACACCTCAAGATATCCAGCTCTTCTTTGCCAATATGGGTAATGACACAGCATCGCAATACCTTGCCACCTGCTATATCCGAAGCATGCGTCTTGCCTGCTACTCCCCTGACAATATCGGCCACTATGGCTTGAGTCTTGAGCACTATACCCACTTTACAAGCCCTATCCGCCGCTATGTCGACACAATTGTCCACAGGCTGCTCTTTGAGGACAACATTGAGAGAGAAAAGGTGCTTGCAATCTGTAGACATGCCTCAGATCGAGAGCGCATCTCCGCAAAGGCAGAGGGCGGCGTCTCGCATCTGAAGAAATTGCGCCTCTTGGACGCCTACTGTACAAAAGAGAAATACCGACAATTTGAAGCTGTTGTTACACGCATCAAGCCATTTGGCGTCTACTTTGATGTCCTTGAGCTTATGCTTGAGGGCTTTTTACACATATCTGAGCTCGATGATGACTTCTTCGACTTTAGAGAAGAGGAGATGACCCTGGTTGGCCGCTATCAGGGCATTCGCTACAAGGCAGGAGACCGCCTGCTCGTTATGATGCGCCATGTCGACCTCATCCAGAGAGAATGCTCGTGGCAGCTTGTGACCCATACGGGATTTGAGCCGATCTCTGCCGAAGAGATCACAGAAACCCATTTTCGCCCTAAGAAGCGGAAGCCCTCGCGAGATAAGGGCCGTAGTAAAGATCATAAGAACTCTCGAAACAAAAACTCTCGAAAATCGAGACGGAGATAATGAGAAAGTATTTTGCCACGGGCCTTGTGATCTTGCTGCCCATCGCCTTGACCTTCTGGATCGTCTCGTTCATCATTGGTGTTCTTACCGACCCATTCCTGGGCCTTTCCGAATCCGTGCTCACCTCTGTTGGCATCCACTCTCATGAGGCACTGGTGTTCGGAAGTAAGATCTTCGCACTTCTCTTCCTTCTCGCCCTCATCGTTGGTATTGGAGCCATTGGCCGCTACTTTTTCTTCAAATACCTTATTCTCATTTCGGATGCCATCTTACACAGGATTCCCTTCATCAGCGCAGTCTACAAAACCTCTCAAGAGTTTATCCAGACACTCTTCAGCAAATCTAACCAGTCGTTTAAACAGGTAGTCCTTGTACCATTCCCCCATGCAAATGTCTGGACAATCGGCCTTATCACACGAGATGATTTTGAAATTGATGGAAGAGTGGCTGTTTTTGTTCCCACCACACCAAACCCAACGTCGGGCTTTCTCTTGATGTATCGCAGGGACCAGCTCCAGCTACTCGACATGAAAGCAGATGAGGCACTGCGCTATATCCTCTCGTGTGGAGTCCTTCTCTCTACAGACCAGAAAAATAGCGTCTCGCCCTTCCAGTTAAAAAAAGAGCAATAGAAGCTTGCTCTATAACTCACATTTATGCTTATAATTGAGTTATAGAAACGGAGTCTATAGCTCATGCCCTGGAACTGGGAACTGCCAGATTGGCCACACTTTCAATACGAGCGCAGTCAACTACTACCGCACGAAAGGCAGTTTCTCTTCAGTGTCGGTAAATCTTGCGCCTTTTTAAACAGTATAGCGACGTACGAGTACAACCAGTTTGTGGTAGAGATCCTCAGTACAGAGGGCCTGGAAAGCTCTAAAATCGAAGGTGAATTTCTCGATAGAGAAAGCCTTCAGTCCTCAATCAGGCGCCATTTTGGTATAGACTCTCCTCAAAAACGAAAGAGTGACAAAGAATCGCGCATGGCCAAACTGCTATGCAGCGTCTATGAATTTTTTGATAAACCTCTGACTCACGAAATGCTCTGGCAATGGCATGCGCAGCTTTTTGATAGTGACTCCCACATCATCGATCGCGGTAGGTATCGCACGCATAGCGAACCCATGCAGATTGTCTCGCACCGCTATGACTCCTCAAAGGTCTTTTTTGAAGCACCCCCATCAAAAAAAGTTCTCGATGAAATGACAGCGTTCATCGATTGGTTCAATTCGACACGCACATCTGAGCCTATTTTAGGAAGAGCCGCCATCGCACATCTCTATTTCGAAAGTATCCACCCATTCGAGGATGGCAATGGACGGATTGGCCGTCTTCTTGTAGAAAAAATCTTGTCCCAAGGAGTCGAGCGCCCCGTATTAATTGCCGTCTCGAAAACACTGGAAAAGAGAAAAAAAGAGTACTATGCACACCTTGAGGAGTGCAATCGAACATTAGAAGCTGCAAGTTGGGCTACCTTTTTCGCAAACACCATCCTACAGGCGCAGGAGGAATCGATGAACCTTCTTTCCTTCCTGATCGCAAAATCAAAAATGTTCACCGCTTTTTCTGGGCAGCTCAACTCAAGACAAGAAAAGGCACTACTACGAATGTTTGCAGAGGGCCCAAGCGGTTTTACAGGCGGCCTAAGTGCAGAAAACTACATTGCAATCACAAAGGCCTCCAGGGCAACGGCCACTCGTGATTTAGCAGAACTTGTCCACAAAGGTGCTTTAACAAAGACCGGAGAACTTCGTCACACACGTTACTGGCTAAAAATGAGTTAGAGGATTTCATGAGAAAAAATTTTGCCACAGGCCTTATCGTCCTTCTACCCCTCCTCATCACCTACACCATCATCGCATTTTTCTTGAAAGCGATTACCAGCCCATTTGAAAAGATCATTCAAGCGCTCATTAGCCACATCCCCTTTTTAACGGGCCTGGTTCAAGAGCGTATTGCCTATTTTCTCAGTAGTCTCTGTATTATCCTGGGTGTACTTGCTGCTATCATCCTTGTAGGCATGGTAGCGAGATTAGTCATATTTCGCTGGCTCCATTCGAGTTCAGACGCACTTCTACGTAAAATCCCCGTCGTGGGCAAAATTTACAAGGTGTGCAAGGATGTCACAGAAGCCTTTCTTTCTGAGCGCGCCGAAGCTCCCAAGCAGGCCGTGCTTGTGCCCTATCCAACAGAAGATCAGCTCACCATTGGCTTTGTTACCGGAGAATTTGAAAATACCACACATCCAGGACAAGGGGAAACACTTGTCTCAGTCTTAATTCCCTGCACGCCAAATCCCACTGTTGGCTTTCTCTGTACCTTTCCAAAAAAATCGGTCACCCTTCTCAACCTCTCCATAGATGATACACTTAAGTACCTTATCTCCTGCGGCTCCTCTATCCCTGAAATTAAAAGTATGCAATTCAAATGAATCAGAAGATTGTCACAAAAAAGTTGCTTTCAACAACACTATTGTGATATGCTGCTCGTCACTATACCCATTAAGGAGTTAAAAATGGTCCGCCTGAGTAAAAAAACACGCGATCGCAGCGTATCCCGCAAAAGGCCAAAGAGGCCCGGTGTAAAGACTGGTGCTAAAAAAGAGGCGCTTCCAAGCGGTTTTAAGGAACATATCAATGCAATTAGCGGCACTATTGCCGAGGGAGCTTTCATCCCAAAATTTAGTAAGTAGAGAGAGGCAACATGTCGAGACATCCAAGCTTTGGAAAATCAAACAAAGCGGTTAAGAAGCGAAATGTTCTTAAGCGTTTTGAGCGCGTTGATGTGCTAAAAAAACTAGGTCGCTGGAAAGAGGGCGTTCAGACAAAAGTCACTGGCCTTCCAAAAACACCCATTGTTCCCTAAGTAATTCACGCGATGGGCGAATGTAACAGCACAATCACCACAGAGCACGCCGAGAGCGCAGAGGAGATAATCTCTGCGCTCTTCACGCTCTCTGCGGAGCAAAATAATTCGCTCATAAAGAGCCCCTCCTCGTGAACGTTACCGTTTCCATTCGCCAGAGCGCCTTATCACTCAAATCTCAAAAGAAAAAAATTGCACAGATTGCCACTTGCGTGGTTGAATCAGAGAAAAGAAGGTGTGATGAACTAGCCATTTTTTTTGTCTCGGAAAAGCAGATATGCGAGATGCATGGGCGCTATTTTAATGACCCATCGCCTACCGACTGTATCTCCTTTCCAATGTGTGACGAAGAAGAGCCTGGCTACAGCTATCTTGGAGACGTTTTTGTCTGTCCAGAGACAGCAATGAACTATGCTGAAAAGCATGGCATAGACCCCTATCGAGAAACCACGCTCTACATTGTGCATGGACTGCTTCACCTTCTTGGCTATGACGACATGGACCCTGTTTCAAAAAGGCAGATGCGTCGTAAAGAAAAAAAATATCTTACTATGATAGAGGAGAAGGGATTACTTTTATGCCATTCACACCTTGGGAATATACGGTGAGTAGCTGTCTTGCAGTTATTTCCCTATTCGGCCTTTTCTTTGTTACAGCCTTCTCTCACTCTATTCGTCGCCTGCGGCAGCAAGATCGATCAAAGCTCCTTAAAGAGCGCCAATTTGTCTTCTACTACTTCCTGCGCCGCCTCTTTATAAAAGAAAGCAGCCTTGAGACGGAGCTTTTCTGCTCTGCCTGCACCCAGCAGATCTTGCGATTTCTCTACCTCCTCTTTTGCTTCCTCGCCTATTTTCAAGGAGAGGCTGTTTTTTCACCGGGCTGGTTTACCCTTTTTGTCTGCATCATTTTAGCCTCCTTCACGCTCATTGGGGACATTTTCCCCCGCATGTGGGCCTACTACTTTCCCTCAAGCTGTGCAAGCGTTGCCACTCCTGTATCATCTCTTTTCTTACTCCTCATTTCGCCCTTTTCCTTTCTCTTCTATCGCCTCCTGCGTCTGTTTTTACCGCGTACGACACTCTCACCCTTTAGCGAGCAGTCAGTTGCCTCACGAGAAAAGCTCCTCGAGCTTATTCAGGACATGGAAAATGGCTCCCTGCTTCCTGAACACGATAAAAAGCTTCTTCAGTCAGTTTTCAGCTTTCGAGACCGCATTGTCAGAGAGGTTATGGTTCCGCGCGTGTCGCTCTTTTGCCTGCCTCATGACTGCACCATCCAAGAGGGCGCAGCCCTTCTGGAAAAAGAGGGATATAGCAGAATTCCTGTCTACAAGACAACGCAAGACCAGATCATTGGCGTGCTCATGTACAAAGATATCTTGAGCAAGTACATGGAATATGCCAAGCATCCTGCCTCGCAAGGTCTTCTCAGCGCACCTATTGAAACGGTGATGAAGAGTGCTATTTACACTCCGGAAACAAAGAAAATTTCGCTTCTCCTTCAAGAATTTCGCAAGAAAAGGGTGCACATGGCTGTCGTTGTCGATGAATATGGCGGCACTGCCGGCATTGTCACTATTGAAGATATTCTCGAAGAGATTGTGGGCGAGATTGCCGATGAGTACGATGAAACAGAGACGCTCTTCCAGCCCACCCAAAGAGGCGGCTGGATTGTCGATGGCCGCATGAACCTGCTCGACCTCGAAGATGAGCTCAACATCAAGATCCCACAAGAGGGAGACTACGACACTATTGCAGGCTATGTCTTCTATCGCCTCGGCACGATACCCAAAAAGGGAGAGATTTTGCACCACGATACCTTTGAGCTCGAAATATTGAGCAGTAAAGACCGCTTTGTCGAGCAGGTCAAGATCACGCCGCTTCCTAAAAAAGAGACCTCAAATGATCACAACTCGTAAGACAGTATGTTTGTTCTCGGCATAGTAGTAGGCCTTATTCTCTTTTTTCTGGTCCAGCACTATCGCTTGCGCACGTTTCGCGATATAGCAGCAGCGCTCATCAAGCAGGCTGAAGAGCGGGCAAAGCAGGTTGTGCATGAGACTACAACAAGGGCAACCCAGCTGGAAGTAGAGCTGAAAGGGCGCATTGCCAAAGAGACCCAAGAAATTGAAAAAATTTCTACCAACATCAAAGTAAAAGAAGAAAAACTCGACAGAGAAAAGGGAAAGCTGCAGCAAAGACTCCTAGAGGTTGAAAAACACGACGCTCAGCTATCCCAGAAGGCGAAGGCACTCGATGCCAAGGCTCTAGAGCTTACAAAAAGAGCCGGACTTTCGCAAGAAGAGGCAAAAGAGCTTCTTTTCGAAGAGCTTCGAAAAGAGCTTGAACAGGAGAGCGCCCTCTTTCTTCTTACGAGGCAGCAGCAAGATCAGCAGCAAGCCGACCAAAAGGCACTACACCTTATGGTAGAGGCGCTTGGTCGCCTGCCACGAACAGAGCACAGCGAACATTTTATAACCGAGCTGTTACTGCCGAATGAGGAGATGAAGGCCAAGATCATTGGCCGCGAAGGCAAAAACATCAAAGCCTTCCAGCAGGTAACAGGTGTATCCGTTGTCATCGATGAAACCCCTCTTACGCTCTTTCTCTCCTGCTTTGATGCTACAAGACGCGAGATTGCAAAATTGGCGCTTGAGCGACTTATCAAAGATGGGCAGATCAACCCTTCAAAAATTGAGGAGGCAGTGGCTGCAGCTACGTGCGAGCTCGATGAGGCCCTTCT
>JAFEGS010000005.1 GCA_018239705.1 Verrucomicrobiota bacterium
GTACAGCAAATTGTCTTGAAGATACTGATACGTTTTTCCAGGAAAAGCCATCGGAATGGGCTCTCTTCGATACTTTTACCAATCAGGATCAGATCTCCCAATCAAAGGAAGCAATCAATGATAAGGTGCAAAATATTTTAAATGGGTATGGAAATAACGAGGCAAATAAAAAACCCGCTTTAAAGCAGCTTTTTAAATTATTGGAAGAGTCTCCTGAGCATGCCGATTTACTAGAAGATAAAATAGATACACTGCTCAAAGAAAAAATAACAGTATCCCCAAATGCAGCTGAGAGTAAAAAACCCTCAGAGCGATTACTGAAGATCTTTCAGCAATACCAGCACCTTGCCAGGCAAGATATGGAGGCCGAACAGATCGAACTCCAACAATATGTAGATACGATGCAACTGAAGTGGCTGATGCAGCAGCTATCTAAGCAAAACATGCTGATAGAACTATTTCAGGCACAGTGGAAAAATTTGCTCAATCAACCCCAGGAGCAACAAGAGCTATCGATAGTGCAAATGGAGCAAAAATGTGAGCGGGGAGAGCAGCAGCTGCTAAAGAAAAAGAAGCTGCTTGAAGCGCAGAAGGTAAATATTAATGCACTGAGGCAGCAAGTACTGGAGGCGCGTCAGCGGCTGGAGACACGGCAGCAACAATCGCAAATCAATACTGCATGCCCACAAAATTGCAGCGCGCAGCAGCATGCACTGCAGTCTCAACTGCAGCCTCTTACTAACGCACCATCAATGGTTAGTACTATACAGACCAAGCCTCCCACGAAAATAAATAATAGGCGTACGAAAACCACGCCTTAGCTTTTAGCTTTTTTCTGGGTAAGGGTGAAGTAGGCAACAGAACCTTGTATCAGAGCAGTGCCCACAGCTATGTCGATAGGGCCTCTGATATCATTTGGGACATTAAAATAGCGCATAAGCATACCGAAACCCATCATCATTGCAATGATGAGAAAGTTTGCTTTGGTGTAGAGGTTAGTAAGTGAAGTGGGGTTTTCAAGGGCTTGCAGGCGATTTTGGGTGCGCATAGCCACCTTTCCAAGGACGAGGCGCCCTTTGAGAAAGCCTACCATAATTGAGATAGCAATGAGGGCAATGGCAGCATTTTCGTAGCCTCGAGAAAGAGATGCGAGCCAAGTAAAAAATGAGGAGTAGTTTTGAAGAGCGAGTGCCTCTCCTTGTATTCCCTGCACTACCAGCTGCAGCCCTAAGTTGAGTAGAAAAACACCAATCACGAGCCAGACTGCTCCTGATATAGCGTAAAGCTTAGCGTGAGAAAGACGGATCATGATACCTCGCATTCATAGATGGGTAAAGAAACTAGTATAGCATCAGAGCGAATAACTGTGCCAGTCAGCAGCTGATGGTCCTCTTTAAATGAGAGGACGTGAAGGGGAATCTGGTTGGAGCGGGCGAGGTGTAAACTTCTCTGGTGTAAGATCTTGGCGCCATTCGCTACTATCTCAATTGCCTGATCATAAGAGAGCTGTGCAAAATGGCTGGCCTCAGGATTTGTTTTTGGGTCCTCTTCAAAAAAGCCGGGGACATCTTTGTAAAATTCCACCTTTTCTGCCCTCAGCGCAATTGCAAGGGCAACTGCCGTTGTATCAGAGCCGCCTCTTCCAAGAGTAGTAATTTCACCTGTTCGGCTTACTCCCTGAAAGCCGGCGACGATCACAATCTTACCCTCTTCGAGGCTACTCAAAATGCGGTGCGGTTTCACAGCGATAATCTTTGCTTCTGAATGCTCCGTGCTTGTGATAATGCCCGATTGACTGCCTGTGAAGCTGATTGCCTGCTCTGCTCTTTTTGCGAGTGCCATAGCTAGAAGTGACATGCTGATGCGCTCGCCCACGCTGAGAAGCATGTCTAATTCCCTTTGGGGCGGTGTGGGGTTTACGCTTTTAGCAAGTGCTGTCAGCTCATTGGTCGTCTCGCCCATAGCACTTACGACGATGACGACGTTGGAATAGCTCTCTCTCTTTTTTACGATGAGGTTGGAGATGGCGTCAAACTGTGCAGCAGTGGAGAGAGAGGCTCCACCAAACTTCATGATAAGTGTTCGAGGGGGTTCGTGGTTCATTCTTCAATTGCAAGTTGTTGATTTAGCTCTGCTTCCTTGGTACCATACTCTCAACTTTTTTGTCACATCATACTGCAGTTATTTTTAACAGGTCTTATTTCCAGGAATCTAGGCTTTGCAGGCGGTGCCTCGACAGCCTTCAACTTCGCATCAGCAAGCTTATAAAGCGGCATCAATCTGTTACTGTCTTCACTTATCGTCATATTAGCAAGTTTTAATTCGCAAACTTGCTTTTTCAAAATATCATTACATAGCCATTCATTTGGCATTTGATTGAGTAATGATAAGGCCTGCTCAAATTTTTCAGCCCTTGATAAGGCTACGAACGTTTTACTCAGGTAAATCTCACCAAAATGTTCAAATGGTGGTGTACATCCGTTTATCAACTTCATGGGGTCTTGATAATGACTACCATAGGCTCTAACCAACTGGTTGGCATGCTTCATTTGTATATCAACGATTATTTTGATATATGCTGTGAAGCTGGTAAAATCGATCGATTTTTCTGAAAAATATTTTTTTTGTGGCACACGAAAGTGCGTTATCATACATTCTTCAAATCGCCTGATATCCTCTTTCCTCACATGATTCAGGAAGAATATAACCTGGTTTTTAAATAGCCGACATACTCTTGATAATGCATACAAATTCTTATCATCTGCGTTTCTGAAAGTAAAGGAAAACAGGTCTTGATTTGTGAGTACATTAGAAACAACACTCATATATTATCCTAATTTTTAAACTAAAAGAGAACAAAGTTTACTTGATCTAAAATTAAATGTCAATAAATTTTTTTTCCATCGGCTGCCTATGGAAATCAGATCCCCAATTCTTCCTGCTTGCGCTTTTCGAAAGATTTTGATAAAATCTGCCGTAACAAAAAATTGGGGGAACCTTTTAAATGAGTCATAAATCACAATACACCTGGGAAGACAGCAAACTTGTAGACGATATTGCGTACGAAGAAAACGATGCAAAGGCATTCGAAACGATGCTCAGTTCTACCGGAGTGGATTCTGGAATCGACAAGCTCTCTGTCGTGCCCGGTAAAATCTTGAAGGGCAGAATTGTAGAAATCACAAAAGATCACGTCATTGTTGACGTAGGGCTTAAGTCAGAAGGACTTGTGCCAATTTCTGAGTTCTCAGATACAACGCAACTCGTTCTGGATGCAGAGGTTGAGGTGTTTCTCGATCAGGCTGAAGACTCGCATGGACAGATCGTCCTCTCCCGTGAGAAGGCTGAAAGGCTACGCCAGTGGGAATTTATCCTGCAGCACTGCAAAGAGGGAAGCATTGTACGCGGTAAGGTGATCCGCAAAGTCAAGGGCGGCTTGATGGTTGATATTGGAGTCGAGGCATTCCTGCCCGGTTCTCAAATCGATAACAAGCGTATCAAAAATCTCGATGAGTACCTCGACAAGGCATATGAGTTTAAGATCCTTAAAATCAACATCGATCGCAAAAATATCGTTGTATCTCGTCGCGAACTTCTTGAAGCTGAACGCATTACTAAGAAAGCTGAACTGCTCGAAAATATCCGCGTCTCAGATGTTCGCACAGGCGTTGTTAAAAATATCACTGACTTCGGCGTCTTCCTCGATCTCGACGGCATCGATGGCCTCTTGCATATCACCGACATGACATGGAGAAGGATTAAGCATCCGTCTGAAATGGTCCAACTGGGTCAGCGCCTTGAGGTGATGATTCTGAGCGTTGATAAAGAAAAGGGCCGCGTGGCTCTTGGGCTGAAACAGAAAGAGCCCAATCCATGGGATCAGATCGAAGAGCGATATCCTCCAGGGACACATGTAAAGGGCAAGATCACCAATCTTCTCCCATATGGCGCGTTTATGGAGATCGAGCCGGGCATTGAAGGTCTTATTCACGTCTCCGAGATGTCTTGGGTGAAGAATGTGACCGATCCTGTAGAGGTTGTAACTCGTGGCGATGAAGTAGAAGCTGTTGTGCTCTCTGTTCAGAAGTCAGAAGGCAAGATCTCGCTTGGTCTTAAGCAGCTCGAGCACAATCCATGGGATGATATCGAGAGAAAGTATCCTTCAGGCACCTCTGTAAACGCAGAGATCAAAAGCTTGACCAACTATGGCGCATTTGTAGAATTAGAGCCGGGAGTAGAAGGCCTGATCCACATTTCCGATCTAAGCTGGATCAAGAAGGTATCACATCCATCTGAAGTACTGAAAAAGGGCGACTTTGTAGAATCTGTAGTGCTCTCTGTTGATAAAGAGAACAAGAAGATTACACTTGGTGTTAAGCAGCTGAGCCAAAATCCTTGGGAGACTATTGAGAAGACAATGCCGGTTGGCACACTTGTCCATGGCTGCATCAGTAAGATTACTGCCTTTGGCGCATTTGTTGAATTAGACAATGGCATCGAAGGGCTCATTCACGTAACTGAACTCTCCGACAAGCCTTTTGGCAAGATCGAAGATGTTGTAGCTCGCGGCGATGCTATCTCAGCAAAGGTGATAAAGCTTGATCCTGAACATAAGAAAATTGCACTTTCGATTAAGGAATATCTTGTTGAAAGCAATCAATTTAGCCATGATGATATCGTTGTCTCCGGTTCTAAAGCAGGCAGCAAGCGCAAAGCGAAGTCGGGCAAGCAAGACTCCGGTAAGCAAGAGTCAGGCAGCCAAGAGCAAGAGTCTGATGCTGAGAATCAAGAGCTTGAAGTTGAATAAATCTTAAGGCTTGTACAAAGCCTTGAGATAATACTAGGCTGAAACCATAGGTTTCAGCCTAGAATGTTGTACTGTATTATTTTTTTTGGAATGGTTGAGGCCTGCGCATAGATGAATAAAGACCTAGTGGCAATTTTTGAGTATTTAGAGAGAGAGAAGGGGATTAAGCGGGAGATTGTGATCGCTGCAATTGAAGAGTCTCTTCAAGTAGCGGCTCATAAGAGCATCCACGGAGCATCCAATGTCAGCGTACACATCCATCCAAAAACTGGTGAGATTGAAGTTTTCTGTGACAAGGAAATCGTTGAAAAGGTGCAAAACCCTGTTGATGAAGTTTCCTTGCGAGAATATATAGAGGTCGATCCACAAGCAGAGCTCGGCCAGATTGTTCGCGTCGCAGTAACGCCAAAGGATTTTGGACGTATTGCCGCGCAAAAGGCACGTCAGATTATTTCACAGAAGCTTCGTTTTGCTGAAAGAGACGTCATTTATGAAGAATACCGTCATAGAGTAGGACAGCTCATTTCCGGTTCTGTCAAACGCATCGGCGGTGGGGCGACGGTTATTGTCGACCTCGGAAAGGTAGAGGGTGTAATGCCCAGAAGAAACTACCCATCCACCGAAGGCTATCAGGTAGGCGATAAGGTGCTTGCACTTCTTCAGGACGTTCGAGACACGGAGGCCGGAGGTGCTGAGGTTCTTCTTTCACGAAGCCATCCCGATTTTGTAAAGCAGCTTCTGACTCAGGAAGTACCGGAACTAGCTGATGGCACTATACAGATCGAACGCATTGTGCGTGAGCCCGGCTATAGAACGAAAATGATCGTTAAGTCTAACGATCCAAAAGTGGATCCAGTAGGTGCCTGCATTGGTATGAGGGGTGGTCGTATAAAAAATATTATACGAGAGCTCAATAACGAAAAAATTGACGTCATCCCATATGCAAATGATGCTCTGCAGCTACTCGAGCAGGCACTTAGCCCTACTCAGATCAAGAAGATTCGAACGAACGAAGAAGAAACTGAAGTGTTTCTTGTCGTTGAAGATGATGATTTTGGCTCAGCTATTGGTAAGAAGGGCTTAAATGTCCGCCTAATAGGTCAGCTCCTCGATATCCATCTTGAAATTCAAAAAGCGAGTGACTTTTACCGTATTGATGCCCTTGAGAGGGCTGCTCTTGCCTCTACAGATGATCCATGGTTTGATGAACCGATCGAAAGTATTGAAGGCATTAGTAATCTGGTTGTTGATCAGCTGCTTTGCACAGATTGGCTCCAAGATGGCGGGCATGTCACAGCGAGGAAAATACTTGAAGCTCCTCTTGATAGATTGGCGACTATTCCAGGCATTAGTCTGGACATGGCCGACAAAATATTGGAACAAATACGAAAACAAAGGGCGTAGTAAGCTTTGGCCAAAGATAAAAATTTGAAATTGCAAATTAAGAACGTACAGATCGCTGGCGCCATAAACCTTCACGGGTTGAAAGCTAAGCTTTCGAAAAAAAAGAGTGGCGACGAAAAAGAACTCGCTACGCCTGAGGTAGTAGCAGAGCCTAAGGCCGCTAAGACCCCCTCTACCGCCAAAGCAAAAGCTGCCAGCTCGAAAGTTGAGCAGGCGGCTCCGCAAGCACAGCAGCAAGCACAGCCGGAAGTTCCAGAACAAAAGCCCGCTAAGCCGGTTGTGCAGCAAGAGCCGCAGCCAGAGCGTAAGCCCCATGTAGAAGAGATAGTCGAGACAAAGCCTATTACTTCCTGGGATGATGTTGCAGCTATGCGTACAGGCAGCAAGCCGGAACCGGCTCCGCAGCCGCCCAAAAGAGAGCAGCCAAGCGTTGAGGTATCACCGAGAGAAGAATTTCGACAACCGCCTGTAGAGGCAGGGCGACAAGAGCATCAAGAGCGCCGCTCTTTTTCTGGGTTTCAGCGAAGAGATGATACAAGAAGGGAAGATACAAGAAGAGATGATAGTAGACCATCTGGCTTCCAACCGCGAAGAGATGATACTAGACCATCCGGTTTCCAACCAAGAAGAGATGATAGTAGACCATCCGGCTTCCAGCCGCGAAGAGATGATGGTCGACCTTCAGGATTCCAGCCAAGAAGAGATGATAGCAGGCCATCTGGCTTCCAGCCACGACGTGATGACGGTAGACCTTCAGGATTCCAGCCAAGAAGAGATGATAGCAGACCCTCCGGATTTCAGCCTCGCAGAGATGATGGCAGGCCGTCCGGATTCCAGCCTCGCAGAGAAGATGGAAGACCTTCCGGGTTTCAACCTCGAGGTGGGCCTGGCGGACCTTCAAGGCCACCATTTGGATCAAGACCAACCGAAGATGCTCGCCGCATGGCGCCATTTACGAAGGCTCCTATGGGAGGACCTTCTGGTAAGTCGGAAGGGGTGGGTGAGAGAAAACCTCAAGAGAAAAAATCATTTACAACTGATGCCGAGAGCGAGTCGCTTCGCAGATCACGTGCAAAAGCTAAGGATGCACAGAGCCCAAAGCCTGGTAAAAAGGGCGATGGGAAAGATGCAGATGTACGCCTCAGACATGGATTTAGAGCTACTGAAGATGATGATCAGGTATGGCGTAAGCGTCGTCCGACAAAGCAGTTCCGAGCAGTGCAAGAACAGGAAGTGGTCCGGCCTACAAAAATCAGCGTCCGGCTACCAATTTCTGTAAAAGATCTCGCTGTAGAGATGAAGCTAAAGGCCTCTGAGCTGATATCAAAGCTTTTCTTACAAGGCATGGTCGTTACACTCAACGATGTCCTTGATGATGATACTGTTGTTCAGCTTCTTGGAGATGCATTTGGATGCGAAATTGCCATTGATACAAAAGAAGAAGAGCGCATCCGTATTACCGGAAAGTCAATTAAGGAAGAGATTTTATCCCAGGCAGAAGACGCTTGCATCAAAAGACCTCCTGTCATTGCCTTCATGGGTCACGTCGACCATGGTAAGACAAGTCTTATTGACTATATCCGTAAAAGTAACGTTGCTGCACACGAAGTGGGTGCCATTACCCAGCATATTGGTGCATTTACCTGCCATACCTCTCACGGCGATATCACAGTCCTTGATACACCTGGCCACGAGGCCTTCTCAGAGATGCGAGGCCGCGGTGCTGAAATTACCGACATCGTCGTGCTCGTGGTAGCCGGTGATGAAGGGATGAAAGAGCAGACCTACGAAGCTCTTGCGCAGGCGCAAGCAGCTAATGCAACGATTGTGGTGGCAATTACCAAGAGCGATAAGCCCAATTTTAATGCTGAGACGGTCTATCGAGAGCTTGCTGACAAAAATCTGCTACCAGAAGCGTGGGGCGGCCAGACGATTACCGTAAACTGCTCCTCAGTTACCGGTCAGGGTGTTCAAGAGCTATTGGAAATGCTTGCCCTTCAGGCAGACGTCCTTGAGTTAAAGGCAAATCCTGATTTCCGCGCTCGCGGTACTGTTATTGAGTCTGAAGTATTTAAGGGCCTGGGTCCTGTAGCCACTGTGCTTGTCCAGAATGGGACGCTGCAGCATGGCGACTGCCTTGTTTTTGGATACCACTGGGCTCGTATCAAGTCGATGCGAGATGAGAAGGGAAAGGAGCTTCAAAAAGCAGGTCCTTCAACTCCGGTCCTTATCAATGGACTCTCAGGACTTCCGGAGTCGGGTGAGGAATTTATCGTCGTGAAGAATGAAAAAGAGGCACGCGATATCTCCCAAGTCAGACAGGAAGGAAAGAGACTCAGCGGCTTCCAGATGAAAAAGCGCCTAAGCGTAGAAGGCATGATGGAGAAGGCTGCAGACTCAATAGTCAAAAAAGTTCTTACTCTTATTATCCGTGGAGATGTCCAAGGCTCTGTTGAGGCATTGAAAAACGCTATCGAGAAGATCGAATCTAAGAAGGTAGAGGTAAATATTATCTCTAGCGGCGTCAGCGAGATTTCAGAATCGGATGTGCAGCTTGCTATGGCATCAAAAGCGGTGATTCTTGGCTTCCATGTTGGTGTAGAGTCACATGTTGAGCCGAAGATAAAAGAGCTTGGCATTCAGGTTCGTCTGCACGATATTATCTACCATGCGACAGACGATGTGAAGGTGCTTATGAAATCGCTCCTTGAGAAGATTTCTCAAGAGATCGAAAAGGGCAAGGCTGAAATTAAAGCTACCTTTAAGTCTTCTCAGCTCGGCCTTATTGCAGGCTGTCAAGTTATTGAAGGCTCGATTGCAAGAAATAGCCAGGTCCGAGTGCTTCGCGAAGGCAAAGCTATCTGGAAAGGTTCTATTTCCTCTCTCAAACGCAATAAAGAAGATGTGCGCGAGGTGCAAAAGGGCATGGAGTGCGGTATTCTGCTGCAGGGCTTTAGCGATATTCAGCAAGGCGATATCATCGAAGCATTTGAGGTGACCTACCTCACACAAGATTTGTGAGGGACGTATGGCTTCAAAAGAACGAATAGCACGTTTAAACTCTTTGCTGAAAGAGGTAATCTCAGAGGCAATCAGACGAGACATTCACCACGAGCCGATTATCAATCAATTTGTCTCAGTTACGAATGTAGACATCACAAGCGACCTGAGCTTTGCTCAGGTCTATGTAAGCATCATGGCTTCCGATCCGCAGAAGATAGCAACGCTTGAAAGGCTCAAAGAGCTCTCTCATCAGATTACTATGTTATGTGCTAAAAAGGTAACGATTCGTCACTTTCCACGCCTGGAGTTTAAAATCGACACAGGACTTGAAAAGCAGCTGCGCATTGAAGATATGCTTTCAAAAATCTCTCAGGAGCGAGAAACCCGTAACACGGATTAGTGGACAAAATGGTGCAAGGCGTTCTCTTGGTGGATAAGCCAAGTAATATTACTTCTTTTGGTATCGTGTCTATACTCAGGAAACGAACTGGTGTAAAGAAAATAGGCCATGGCGGCACTCTCGATCCTTTTGCAACAGGTCTTTTAGTCCTTTTAATTGGACGTGACTTTACAAAACGAGCCGGGGAGTTTCTTGAAGGCGATAAAGAGTATAGGGCGCACATGCACTTAGGAGCAGCTACCGATACCTACGATGTAGATGGAAAGGTTGTAGAAACTTCCGTCGTAGTGCCTACGTTAGAAGAGGTAACTGCAGTCGTCAACCGGTTTCAGGGCTCAATCATGCAAGTCCCACCGATGTTTTCAGCAAAGAAGATCGCCGGAAAGAGGCTCTATGAGCTTGCGCGTAAAGGAATAGAAGTTGAAAGGTCCCCAAAGGCTGTGCAGCTTCGCATCCAGATTATCTCCTACCAATATCCGGAACTCGAGCTCCATGTGGCCTGCTCGAAGGGAACCTACATTCGCTCGCTTGCACACGATATTGGGAAAGAGCTGGGCTGCTTTGCGCATCTATCGAAGCTTCGCCGCTGCCGCAGTGGCAATTTTTCTCTAGATGATGCAATCTCTTTTGAGGCACTTAAGGATCCTGCGCAGTCTATTACTCCCTATCTGAGGATGCAGCATGAATAAGAAATCACCAGTAAAAATTAGCCCATCCATACTTGCAGGGGATTTTGCTCGCCTTGGAGAGGTTGCAAAAGAGATTGAACAGGCCGGAGCAGACTGGCTCCATGTGGATATTATGGATGGCCATTTTGTTCCAAACCTTACCATGGGCCCCCAGGCTGTAGCTGCAATCAATCGATCAACTTCGCTCTTTTTGGATGTACACCTCATGATGTACAACCCCTTTGACTATGTTGAGAGGTTTGTAGAGGCCGGTGCTGACATGATTACCTTTCACTACGAAGCAACAGAAGAGGTTGAGGAGACGCTTCACTACATTCGAAAATGCGGTGTAAAGGCAGGACTTGCCTTCCGCCCTGAAACAACGATGAGCGCGATCCCAAAGTATTTACCTCTCTGTGATATGGTCCTTATCATGACCGTCTCTCCCGGTTTTGGAGGACAGGCATTTATGAATGATATGATAGAAAAAATTTCTTTTACACGTCTCGCATGCACCACTCGCGGTATTAGAAAGGGGGGTGTAGTTGCCTCGGAAGATACGACGTTAGAGGAATTTGATATTGAGGTTGATGGCGGCATTAATCCTGAAACAGGGGCGCTCTGTGCAAAGGCAGGTGCAAATATTTTCGTGGCCGGCACCTCAATCCTCAAGGAAAAGGACATGAAGAAGGCAGTAGAAGAACTAAGAAACGCATGTATTGAGGTGTAGTATGGTAGCAAGTAGTCAGTTAACTCCGGGAATGACAATAACAATTGGCAGCAAGCTCTATCGCGTTGATTCTTGTGTAAAAGTCGCAGTACCTAAGAGCAGTCCCTTTATCAAGACAAAACTGCGCGATTTAGAGAGCTCTCAGCTTGTTGAGAAGAACTTTAAACCAAATCAAGAGGTAGAAGAGGTCCACCTTGAAGAGCATCGACTCGAGTTTCTCTATCCGGAAGGAAAGCAGTACCTCTTCTTAGATATCGATACGCTCGAGCAGGTCCTCGTTACGGGATCAATTATTGGCTCGAAGATGAACTATCTCAAAGAGGGCATTGAGGTAAAGGCCAGTTTTTATGGATCGACCATTTTTTCTGTGCAGCTGCCGCAGTTTTTAGAGCTTATGGTAGTAAATATTATAGCCCGCTCAGAGAATGCTAGGGGAGCAAACAGCGCGACTCGAGCGGCAGAGCTCGAAACTGGAGCTACAATTGATGTTCCCCCTTTTATTGAAGTTGGTGATATAATTAAAGTCGATCCAGAATCAGAAGAATATATTCAGAGAGTATAGACTCATATTCGCGAAATTTTTCATTGACAGGCGCGATCTTTTGAGCCATAATCACTCGCAAAAATTGTCGTCTACCATTCTGGTATGCCGACAATTTTTGCGAGTGATTCTGACTCAAAATCTTCGTGCCTGTCAATGAAAAATTTCGTGAATATGAGTCTAAATTAGTTAGGTGAAATTGTGGAAGTTAAACAAATCAATCAATTAATGCTCGCGATGGGCAGAACAGGTATTAAAAAGCTCTCCTTTAAAAAGGATGGTGTTGAATTACACCTCGAGAGGGAAGAGCGTTCACCATTGCGTCATTTTGACGGCTCTCTCGACGCTCTTGAAGATAACCCGATGCGAAGTGAGATTGAAAAGCATCGATTTGCCGGTGTGATGGCGCCAGCAGAGGGTGAGGCTAAGAGAGTCTCTGAGAAGGGACATGATGAAGAAAAAGAAGATATAGTCTCCCTCTATATCACATCTCCTATGGTGGGGACCGTCTATCACGCTCCTTCGCCAAATGACCCTCCCTTTATAAAACCCGGCGATCACGTGACAAAAGATACTGTTGTGTGCGTCGTAGAGGCGATGAAGGTGATGAATGAAGTAAAGGCAGGAGTTTCGGGTATCGTGAGCGCGGTGCTTGTGGAAAACGGCAGCCCTGTTGAGTTTGGATCAAAACTCTTCCGTATTACCCCCAATTGAGATAGAGACCTATGCAGAAAGTATTAATAGCAAATCGCGGCGAAATTGCAGTTCGGATTATTCGAGCGTGCCATGACATGGGGCTCCAGACGGTGGCAGTCTACTCTACTGCCGATGCAGAAGCGTTGCATGTGCTCCATGCCAATGAAGCAATCTGTATTGGGGAAGCGCCCTCTTTCAAGTCCTACCTGAAAATTCCAAATATCTTGTCCGCATGTGAAATCACCGGTGCTGATGCTGTCCATCCCGGATATGGATTTTTGAGTGAAAACTCCAAATTTGCCTCTATTTGTGAAAGCTGCGGTCTCAACTTTGTCGGCCCATCTCCAACGGCAATTGCCCTGCTTGGAGACAAGGCAAAAGCAAAAGAGATTGCGAAAAAGGCCGGATGCCCGGTTATTCCCGGATCCGATGGCATTGTTCCAAATGCTGCAGAAGCGCTGGCAGAGGCCAAACGTATTGGGTTTCCCATATTCATCAAGGCAGTAGCGGGCGGTGGCGGTAAGGGGATTCGCATTGCCTATGCTGAAGAGGAGTTTACAAAGCTCTTTTTGGCAGCTCGGGCAGAGGCTGAAGCAAACTTTGGCAATCCTGATATCTACCTCGAAAAGATGATCCTTACACCTCGCCACATCGAAATACAGATGATGGGCGATAAGTTTGGAAACTATGTCCATTTAGGAGAAAGAGACTGCACCATCCAGCGTAGAAGGCAAAAGCTCATCGAAGAGGCTCCAAGCCCCGTACTTTCACCGAAGCTGCGAGAAAAGATGGGCGAGGCTGCAATTGCGATTGCAAAAGAGGCTGGATACCACTCTGTGGGCACGGTTGAATTCCTTCTCGATCGCGACCATAATTTTTACTTTATGGAAGTCAATACTCGCGTCCAGGTGGAGCATACTGTCACCGAAGCGCTGACAGGTATTGATATCGTGGCGCAGCAGCTGCGCATTGCTCGCGGTGAAAAGCTTGCCTTTAAACAAAAAGACATCAAGTTTACCGGCCATGCAATCCAGTTTCGCATCAACGCAGAAGATCCAAACCGCAACTTTTCGCCCTCACCGGGAAGACTTGAGTTCTATGTACCTCCGGGAGGCCCACACGTTCGCGTGGATAGTGCCTGCTACTCGGGATATTCCATTCCTCCCAACTACGACTCGATGATTGCAAAGCTCATTGTCAGCGGCCACGATCGCAAAAATGCTCTTGCCAGAGCAAAGCGAGCCCTTCAGGAGTTTCATATCGGCAATATTAAGACCACGATCCCATTTCACCTCGATGTGCTGGGACATGGGGCTTTTATCTCTGCCAATTTTGATCTTGGGTATATTGATGGGCTGGTTGCGGGAGGGTATGAGTTTGGCTCTAGCTCCGAACCGGGCGTTTGAAAAATTTACCACCACAGAGCCCACAGAGATCACAGAGTGAGAAATACCCCTCTCTGTGATCTCT
>JAFEGS010000600.1 GCA_018239705.1 Verrucomicrobiota bacterium
ATACATTACTAACCCTTCCGCCACTAAATAGTGATTGCTCACTATTTCGTTCGACTTGCATGTCTCATCCACGCCGTCAGCGTTCAGTCTGAACCAAGATCAAATTCTCAGTTAAAAAACTTTTGCTTTTGGTCTTCTCCGAAGAGAAGACCGCGTTATTTGTCGCAGGTAACTCATATCAAAAAAAATAATATAGGTTCCGCGCACAAGCTCTTATGCTTGTACACTACTCTATTTGCACTGTCAAATTCATCACGCATAATCGAAGTTATGCTGTTACCTGCAGTTTGGTAACTGCAAGTGATGACTAGATTACAACAGCTGCTGAATTTAATGCAAGCGACCAATGAAAAAAAACAACTCTTCAGGCAAAAACTATTAAAAATCAGCATGTTGCACCTACTTCACGCAAAAAACAGATAGGTTCCTATCCCTGCAGCATATCCTAAAGCAGCAGGAATGGTAGCTTTTCTGAGATACCAGAAAAAATCGGCCTTCTCAAGCCCCATGAAGGCAACACCGGCAGCAGATCCAATGATGAGAAGGCTACCTCCCGTACCTGCACAAAAGGCAATCAATATCCAAAAAGAGTGATTCATAGGAAAGGTCTGCAGATCATACATTCCCATGCATGCGGCCACCAGCGGCACGTTGTCGATAACAGCGGAGGCAACCCCAATGAGGGAAGCAATCACCGTTTTTGATGCTACCGTCTGATCAACCCACAAAGCAAAGTTCTTGAGAATACCGGCAGCTTCAAGCGCGTTAACGCTGAGCAAAATTCCCAAGAAGAAGAAAATACTGGAAAGATCAATCCGTGGCAAAATGGCACTGAATCGCAGATGATCCCTGTCGTCATACTTTCGATGAAGTATATCGGTCAAAAGCCAGATAAAGCTCATCGAAAAGAGAATTCCCATAAAGGGAGGCAGGCCTGTCAGCACCTTGAAGACGGGTACAAACACAAGCGAAAGAATGCCGCAGATAAAAACCAGCTTACCATTAGGCTGTAGAGCATCATGACCCTCTACAGTACGCCTGTTCATAACGCCTTTTACGGAAAACGAAAGTGGAATCAATGATACTACCAAACAGACCAAGCTTGGCACAAAGAGCTGCTGCACAACCGGGATCGTGGAAACCTGACCTCCCAGCCAGAGCATTGTTGTAGTCACATCTCCTATAGGCGTCCAGGCACCTCCGGCATTAGCAGCGATGACCACTGCTGCGCCAAAGAGCAGACGCTCCTTCGGATCTTCGATAAATTTCTTCAGCATTACAACTAACACAATGGTCGTGGTAAGGTTGTCAAGAATAGCTGATAGAAAAAAGGCAATGAAGCCTATGATCCAAAGGCACGTTCTTTTCGATGAAATGCGAATCGCATTGGACACCAGGCTAAAACCACCATGTGCATGAATCGTCTCAACAATGGTTATCGCTCCTAAAAGAAAAAGGACCACCTGGCTTACGTCAGCAAGGTCCTCAGTAAAATGGGCGACATTAAATCCATGCACTGCCCTATCTGCAAACTGGACACTCCAGCAACTAACCGCCATTAAAAGCGCACTTGTTGCTTTATTGATGCCAATCATATGTTCAAAAATAATCATTAAATAGGCGACTGTAAATATTGCAATCAGCCATCCGCTATGGACGCTCAAATAATCTCCCATAAAATACCCTCTAAGTTACAGGAAAGAAAGTACCAAAACATCTCGTTATTTGCAAAAAACATTTGAATCTGCAAACGCAAAAGACTATGGTGAATTTTAGATAATAATTGTAGGTGATATGATGAAAACAGATAGCGGATTGCTGATGCTCAGGACCTCAGTGAGGCCCAAAATGCAAAGACAGGCACTCATTCGCGGATGTCTCACTCTCGGATCGACAGTACTGCTCCTATGGGCAGTAGAGCAGCTACTTCCCATAGCTGGGTTTGAGCTCGAGTCTTTAGGCATCTGGCGATGGCTCGCGAGCGGTGGAGCATTGGGAGCAGGGTATCTTCCCTATAAACGACTTCGCTGGCAAAAGGCTCACCCTGAAATTTTGCAGGCAAATGAAAAAAGTCTGTCGCTTCTTCGAGAAAATGAAAAGGTCTTTAGCATCGACTGGGAACAGGTTGAGTCCTTTCATTTTATTGATCGAAAATCGAGCTACGGGATTGCCTTTACATTAAAATCGCCTCAACAGGCACTTCAATCTATCTTAAGCAGCCATGAGGGCACTAAAAGCGAGCTCAGTTTTTTGAGTACTACCCTCGATGACTTCTGTAAGCAGGAGAGAAAAGAAGGTGCAGACAAGCCCTTTCCTGTAAGCCCTTATAAAACTGCCAACCTTCCCCAATTTCTCCTGCAGAAAAGCAAAAAAAGACATGGCGTTGATCTCTTTCTTCCCTTCTTTAGCGAGCACTCACACCTCCTGCTCCAGCAGTGGTATGATCAGAATGTAAGGGATGAGTAGGCAGGTTTAGATCAAGATCGAGATCGAGATTAAGAATAAAAAAACCCCCTTGCTCTTCTTTTTATTCGGAGGAGAAGAGCAAGAGGGCAAAACTGGTCTATTATTATATGTAAATTATTTTTATTATTAATAATTTATTTATTATTTTCTGCTATTCTTATGGGACTTATGATGTTTATGTGACTTATGGCTATGATGAGACTTCTTCTTATCTGCCTTCTTGGACTTATGCTTATTACTAGATGTATCTACTTTGGGAGCTGAAACAGACTCTTCCTTAGGTTTTTCCGCCTCTTTTTCATCACGTGCGTCTCGAATCTCACGCTTCAGCTTCTCTTCCAATAGCGTCGAATATGGGTCTGTAAGATGTACAATAAGATCACCATTTGGGTCTTGAGAAACTGCTTCTTGCTGCACTGGCAGCCCCTCTTCTTCTACAGTGTCGCTACTCTTTTCTTCCACTGCTGACACAGGTTCTACAGACTGCCCCAGCAAAGCTTTTATGGGACCGATAAAGGGCTCGCCGATCAATTGCTCAATGTGATGCATAACTGGATGCTTTGGTGGAACGATCTTCATAACTAAAAACTCCTTTCATTATTATTGGCCCACACTGATGTGCAGCGCGGGTTATGGTCAACTAATGAAAGTGATTAGAACATGCGTATATTAAGAGGAGATAAATGTTATATAAGGCTTTAACAAAGGCCGGATTGGACGATGTCGTGCAGCTTGATAAGGCCTACAACAAAGCCGTTGTCAACTACGGGAAGAGAGGTAATTGCCCTTTTTTGGTCCGATTCCATAAGGCACATCGCATCATAGGCAAACATCTCTGGATGTGCCAGACGTGGTGATTTCGTCATCAGATCGCCCACAGGAAGCGCTAGTGCTTCACTGCCGCTTTTCTGCAGGGCTCTTCGTAAATCCCCATCCGTAAAGATGCCAAGAAGCCGCTTGTCACTATCGACAGCCAAAATGCAGCCGCATCTTTTGTCTGAAAGTTCAACCAGGATATCGACTAAAATGGCCTCAGGACTACACAGAGGGATCTTATCACCTTGAAGCATAACATCGCGCACTCGCAATGTGATGCGCCTGCCAATGCGCCCTGCGGGGTGATTGCCTGCAAAATCATCAACGCCAACATTTTTATGCCTCATCAAGGCAATAGAAACGAGGTCTCCAAAGAGGAGCTGCACAATAGTAGAGGTTGTAGGAGCAAGGTCGAACGGGCAGAGCTCTTTTGCAACGGGAAGAAATATCGATTGGTCGCACGCCTTGGCTAATCGGCTGTTTCTTGAAGAGACTACTGCTATAAGGCTCGCCCCCTTGTTTCTCAAGGCAGGGCAGAGGTGCAAAAGTTCCTCTGTTTCGCCGCTTTTACTCAAAAGCAATACGATGTCTTTATCTGATACAAGGCCAATATCGCCATGCAGTGCATTGGTTGGACAAAGCGAAAGCGCTCGGATGCCATAGCAGCTCATTGTCATAGCGATTTTTTGAGATATGATACCGCTCTTTCCCACCCCTGTCAGAAAAATGGTACCCTGACAAGCAAGCAGCCGGTTGATACATGCTCTCAACTCATCCAGGTCGAGATGTTCAAAAAAATAGCCAAGGTGCGCCTGACTTTGAACAAAGAGCGTATCGATAAGATCATCACTTTTTTCAAGGGCCAATAATCGAGACATAGAACCTAAATTTTTCGAAAGTGTTGATTATAAGCAAATTTCGCATAAATTGTGTAGCCACAAATTCGAATCAGGTTCAAATTACAGAAAAGGATGGACACAATGAATGATTCGCACCAAAAAGTAGATATCGCCGTCGCGCATGGAGATGGAATAGGACCGGAAATTATGGAGGCAACGCTCCACGTACTCAAAGAGTCTGGGGAAAAGCTTCGCTTTCACGAAATCGAAATTGGCGAAAAAGTCTATCTTGCTGGCCATCCAAGTGGTATTGCTCCGGCAAGCTGGGACGTGCTCCACTCATGCCAGGCATTTCTCAAAGCACCCATCACCACGCCCCAGGGCGGTGGATTTCGAAGCCTCAATGTGACGATACGGGCAGCACTTGGCCTCTATGCCAATGTGCGGCCATGCATTGCCTACGCCCCATGTATAGAGACCAGGCACCCCGGTATGGATCTTACGATCATACGAGAAAATGAAGAAGATCTCTATGTGGGAATAGAGTATCGACCCAGCCACTCAACCTATCGCGCAATCAAAGTAATCTCTCAGGAGGGCTCTGAGAAAATTATTCGCTACGCCTTTGAATATGCAAAAACCTATGGAAGAAAGAAGGTCTCCTGCTTTACCAAAGACAATATCCTCAAGATGACCGACGGGCTCTTTCACAAGATATTCAACGAAATAGCAGTAGAGTATCCCGATATTGCCACAGAACACTGGATCATCGATATAGGAGCTGCCAAGATGGCAGACACTCCTGAAAACTTTGATGTCATTGTGACTCCTAATCTCTATGGAGATATCCTATCTGATATTGCAGCGCAAATTGCCGGCTCTGTAGGACTTGCAGGATCTGCCAATATAGGAACGCACACGGCCATGTTCGAGGCTATCCATGGCTCAGCACCAAGGCGAGCAAATCAGGACCTTGCAAACCCCTCAGGCCTTCTTCTCTCATCGGTCATGATGCTGGTTCATCTGGGTAAGCTTGAGGCTGCAGAGCTCATCTACAATGCCTGGCTCAAAACAATTGAGGAGGGCATTCACACCTATGACATTTTTGATGAGGGGCGAAGCCGAAAGAAAGTGGGCACAAAAGAATTTGCCAAATCGATAGCAGAGCGCTTAGGCAAAAAACCGGAGATCTTAAAGCCCATACACTATGCCCACACAGGGCACAATAGGCCCTCAGAGCACAAAAGCAGAGTATCTATTCCGGCCGCAGCAAAAACGATTGTCGGGCTCGATCTCTTCATCGAAAGCCACCAAGCAATTGATGCTCTAGTAGGAACAATTCAAAAGCAGCTAGTAGGCTCTCCATTTATTCTACAGACCATTTCTAATCGCGGCGCGATCATCTGGCCAACAAGACAGCCACACACATCTATTGGCGATCTTTTAAGACTGCGATTAGTTTCTAAGGAAAAAAATCCCGCTATTTCATATTTTCATCTCATCGAGCTGCAGCAGCTGCTCGACTTACTATCATTAGATATTGCAAGCTGTGAAGTACTTTTCCATTATGACGGCAAACCGGGCTATAGCTTGCTGCCCGGCGAGCAATAACAAACGAGCGACCTATGCATAATGAGCCATCTTTTCCAGACCTATCGATGTTGTCCCTCACTTCGACGTCCCTATCCCTCTCTTCAACTATGTCCACTGTCAGTCTCACTAGCGCATCATCGCCTAAAAACCGCCCAACGCCGACTCTAAAGCGATCGCAACTATTCGACCATGTAAACCAGCAGAGTCCAAGTACGCCTATTATGTGGAACTTGCGCTTACCGGATGAGGTCCAAAGAAATCCAACTTTATCGTTTATAGCAGATCTTCATTGCCTTGATATGAGTGAAGACAACATCTCCGGTTTTCTTTACAGCATTGAGCATGCAAGACCGTCGACTCAAGGGTATTCTCCTGATGCACAGACAAATATCGCTCTTTTTGTAGCCGCAAGAAAAATTCTTGAACAGGTACTGCCCACTTCCTTAAAACGTCCTCAAAAAGCGCTTTTTTATACTTCGCATCTTTTTTTTAGGGCAAATAAAGAGATATTTGAAGAGGGTTTTCACATTAAAAACTTCATAGAAAGTGCAACTGAAGCCTTAGAAATTTCAAAAGAAGAGACCTTAGGCTGTTTTGTCCGTTATATTAAAAATTGTATCCATTTAAGTGGCCAAACTGGGCCTCTCCTGCTCGAAGCCGCTATAAAAAATTTCTGCATCGTTGAAGGATGGTATGACTGGCTTTCCTTGTTTCTACAACCAGCAGATGACGCCTCGAACGATTTTCCCCTCTACATGACCTTCATGCCCATTTTCTTGAACGCCTGTGACAAAAATGAGATAAAAAAAGGGAGTGTCTCTGCCAAAGCATACCAAAAACAGCTTCAAATCATGCAAATGCATGCCGATTATTGGCTCCCAAAAGATATCATCGTGCAGGAAGACGGGATCCATCTTCAATACTACGCCCTCTGTCTTGCCCATTACATGGTTACGCATCAACCGCATAATTTTTCGCTCGTAAATTCCTGTGTAACAAATAAAAGCTTCCCACCAATTCACTACGATGCCTCGAGCAAAGATATCTATATTGTATCAGGTGATCAGCCCATCGTGGATAAGGAAATGGAAGCCAAAATCAGAACCGCCGTACAACTCCCCTTTTCACTCGAACAGCCCCCAAGTCTGGTTACGCTGACAACGTATACGTATGGTCGCGAACTGCGTGAGAGCGCAGAGGTGCACCAAAAGCTTACAGGCAAGCGCGGGATCTGGCCAATGCTGAGCAGCGGCCTCTACACAACAAAGAATCAAATTCAGAAATTTACTCTTCTGACCCCGCACGGAAGTACGCTTCACTCCTGTATAAACAACGGAAACCAGCTTTCAATAAAAGAAATACTTACCATTGCCGAGGACCTCGCGTATGGTCTTGAGTGCCTGCACAAGAATATGTTTATTCATGGGATGATTGATACCAAGCACGCGGTTATACGGGAGACAGAGACAAACCAGATAGTGGCCGGTTGGATTGATTTTAGACTTAGTAGAAAGAACCACTCCACCCCATTTGAAAAAGGATACTACGGTTCGCACCTCTACACATCCCCAGAGATCTTCGGCAAAAAAAATTGGCCTTGCGAAAATAATGAATTTACTGGCCATATGCAAAGCAATGTTGATATGAAATGCGACGATGATCCCCTTATTGACCTGTATAAAGCAGATATTTGGGCCTTTGGGCAGCTCCTCTTTGAACTGCGCTTCAGACAGCTGCCTCCATGGACTCAGCACATCACTAGCTGCTACTCAAATAACGAGCCAAGCTTCATAATGTTCAGTGAAGCAAAGCGAGAATTTTTCAAGGAGCATAATGAGTGGGTACAAAAACCAATGGAGGTGCTTGTTACCACGAAAAAACGAGAGCCTCTCTCCTCTCATGAACAGCTCGACTATCTCATCTACAGCATGCTGCAGATTGTTTTTGATCTACGTCCCAACATAACTGAAATCAAAGAAACAATTCGAACAATCAAGAACTACCTATGAACACTCTTCCGCCGCTATGGGGGCTGACAGAAACACGTGGTAGTACCGAAGAGAGCCTCTCTTCACCTCGACGCCGGTCCTTTATGTATAATCGCATTAATAGCATGCAGGAGCATGAAGAGATCAGGTGGTTTGGCTTAGTCGTAGAGGCTCAAGGAAAAGATGCAAAGCTGCGCTGGATAGGCGATCTACCGGAGCTTGCGCTGAGTGAGAATCAGATCAGCGGGTTTTTCCTAGAAATTGAAAAACTGATGGGCACTCTTGACTATGATCCAGCTGCGCAAAAATATGTCTTTCACTTTGTAGAAGCAAAACGGACGATCGAATTATACGGACCGCAAAACAGCCCGCTGACTCTTCACATGCTTTTACAGGCCTCATATTACCTCTTTTCACTGTATGAAAAGCCACAGCTATCACCTTTCTTAACTCTTATGAGCAAGGCTTTATCAATAACTGAAGAAGAGAGCCTTTCTCTCTTTTTTCACTATATTAAAAAATGCTCTGGAACACTCCCTATAAGGCCTTTTGTGAGAGAGCTTGCGCATATTGAAGCGCGATGCGACTGGCTTGCTCTTTTTTTGAAATACTGTGGAGGGGACACACTGCGAGACACCGCTCTCTTCCCCCCCCTCGCAGCTGCTTTAGAAGAGGCAGGTGCATCACAAGAGCTCGAACCACATCTTTTTACATACAGGGTAATCAGACGCTACCAACAAATACGTCAGGCTGAGCGTTTGCATGATATCCTTTTAGGATCAAAAGGTGAGCTATCCCCTTCTGCCCTCTCTTTCAAAGCTATGACTCTCGCCCACCACATCGTGAGCACAGAGCATCGTATCTTCTCCCTACGTAATTTCGTCGTAAAAAGTACCCTCTTTTCACATATTAACCTCCACCACAACGCAATCTCCGGGGATACCTATATCTTAGCAAAATATAAAACTCCCTTTGTCACCAACCCATCAATGATGCACACATCGCGAATAAACCTTCGCCTGCCCTCTCTACTCACTGCAAAATCGACTTCAGTCTACATAAAGAATAGCAGGAGATGCCAAGACCTCATCGAATTGCGCTATGGCGCAGAAGTACATCAACAGCTTACCGGCCATCGAGGTATCTGGCCGCTGCTCAGCAGCTGCCTTTATGAAAGAAAAAGTGTAAATAAAATTTTAACCATCACACCTGCTGCAGATTCTCTTCATGATGTCATCGAGTTGCACTCAGCACTCTCATTCAGTGACACCCTTCTTATAGCTGAAGATCTTGCATACGGCCTCGAGTATCTCCACACTCGTAAACTGATCCATGGAAAAATAGACCTCGAAAGTGCGCTACTGAGCGACGAGACCTGTACTGAGAAGAGAGCTGGTTGGGCAAATTTCGAGCTCACGCGTCAAGCTCAGCCCAATCTATTCAAAAATAGATCATATGGATCACGGCTCTACACTGCCCCTGAACTCTTCTTTCTAGAAGGCACGTCCATCGACCCCTATAAAGCAGATATTTGGGCTATGGGCCAAGTACTCTTTTTACTCTGGTCACACAAAGTTCCCGCTCCTTGGACTAAGGCCGTCTACGATGAACATGTCGACGAGGCCCAATTTATAACCAGCCATAAAGAGACCATACTCGATCATCGTAACGATCTACTTGTTGGCTATAATACTGCGAAAGAGGAATTTGATCTTCTCATATGCAGCATGCTATCTATCCAAGCCCACGCGCGTCCCTGCGCGACACAAGTCCGTGAAAGAATTGGGGAAATCAAGCAGAAGGCTAATTTTGAGCCAATAAATGGGGAGGCTATAGCCTGTACTGGGAGCTAGTTTTACAAGATCTTTTTCTGTGCAGAGAAGGGCTGTAGCCCCCTGCTCTTTCATCCTCTTTGCAAACTCTGCAAGAGAATCTTGCCTTGCCGCTTCATGATCTCCAAGCGCGAGCGTCTGTAGCACATGCAGCCCTAAGCTTTCTACCGATTGCACAAACTGCTCAGGCTTTCCAATGCCACAAAAAAGGCCAACACTTGTGCCTGAAGGCAGCTGCTGCTCTCGATCAACGATATCGAAAATCCCATCGTACTGTAGCGTCGCTTTCATTATTGGAGCTTGCGAATAGATGCGAAGCTTACTCTCTATTTCAGTTGTATCTTGATCTGCACCATTTCGACAATGGATAACGATATAATCTGCTTTTTTTAATTGAGTCAAAGGCTCTCGAAGAGTGCCTCTTGGAAGAAGGTAGCCATATCCAAAGGGGTTCATGCTATCAATAATCACGATGTGGACATCACTATGAATGGCAAGATGCTGCAGCCCATCGTCGATAATCAGCACCTGAGCGCCTTTTTGGAAGGCCGCTTGCGCAGCAGCGAGCTTCTTTTTTGCAACCCAGACCATCGCCTCAGGCACATGTCTTGCTACAACACGAGCCTCGTCTCCTACCAAGCTCCAATCCGTTTCGGCTGACAGTTGCACGGGAGCGCGGGCTTTGGCCTTGTAGCTACGCAAAATGACTGCGCACTTTTGAGCCGCAAACTGTTTTGCCAAGTAGATTGCAAGAGGGGTCTTTCCGGTACCGCCTGCCACAATATTGCCCACGCTAATGGTAAGACAGGGGAAGCGATAGCTCTTTTCTATTCCGAGTGTATAGAGATGACGCCGCAAAAAAACGCTCACTCCATAAAGACAGCTTAGGAGCCAAAGAAGCTGCCTTACACAGGCAAAGAACATTCCTTTTCGCTTGCCGGAGATGATGTCAAAGAATATGCGCATTGTGATTCATGAGTGTAAAAAAGCTCTACTTCCATGAGCTCGATAATGATATGGATGGCAGCCATATGGGCTTCCTGAATGCGATCTGAAGTGGTAAACTGGGTAATAACCATCTCGAAATCGGCAACATTTTTCAACACGCCGCCATTTTTGCCTAAAAAGGACACTGTCTTCAGCCCCAGCTCCTTTGCTCTTGTGAAGGCATTGACCATATTGGGAGAATTTCCGCTTGTGGTAAGGCCTATGAAGACATCGTCTGGTTTGCCAAATGCCTCGACACCTCGAGCAAAGACGGCGTCATAGCCAAGATCATTTGCCGTACAGGTAAGATGGCCCGGCTCAGAAAGTACAATGGCCGGAAGCGCCCTACGTTTGGCACGAAACACACCGGTAAGCTCCTCGGCAAAGTGAGCGCCATCGCACAAACTGCCTCCATTTCCCGCGATAATAATTTTATTACCACGAGAAAAGGTTGTGGCCAAAAGGTGTGCAACATTTTCAATAAAAGAGAGATTGCTCTCTTCTTTGAGCTGCTCGATGGCCCTGACTGCATCATCGATGGAACATGTAAGTCTGTCGCGCAAAAATTTCTGCATTTCTTTTGTAGCACTATAATGGGTGAAGAGTTACAAAGCATGATACTGAAAGAAGATCTTTCATTCAAGGAAAGTTTTTTTTATAAATTTGGGGAAAATTAAT
>JAFEGS010000601.1 GCA_018239705.1 Verrucomicrobiota bacterium
GATAAATTCAGCCTCTTTCGACTTGAAGGCTTTTTCAAGTAACTGCTGTTCTTTCTTTCTGCCAATGATCATCTTGCACCGCCATCGCTGGTTTGGGCCACATATAAACTTACTATAAGTGGCCCAAAAATTCCAGTCAATAGTAATTATGGGCCACATATACACTTGTTATACGTGGCCCATGAGGCAAGGCTATTTCAGTTCTTTGAAGGCCGCAGGTAGATGAGAGATGAGGGAAGAGGCCGTCATGCAAAAGGAGGTCTCTTCTTTAGCTGCAGCTTCTCCTGCAAGGGCGTGCAGAAAGGTCCCAAGATGCATAGCTGTAGGTGCGTCGAGTCCTTGAGACATCAGTGAGGCCAGGATGCCTGTCAGGACATCGCCGGATCCGGCTGTGGCCATTCCTGGGTCGCCTCTCATAAGAATCAGCGGAATTGCATCGTATGAAAATAAAAATGAAGGAGCTCCTTTTAACACAAGGTGTGTCTGGTGCGTGTCTACAAATTGCTGGCACTTGGCTAGAAAAGAGAGCGTGAGCGGCTCTTTTTCGGTACTGCCAAGCAGGCGCTGCATTTCACCCGTATGTGGGGTAAATATGGCCTGATGCAGCATGCCACAGTGGGCGGTGCTGATGGTTGATGCCGGCAGGAGTGCATCGGCATCTATAACAATTTTTTTGTCTTTCCAAGTGCTCCATAGTGCCTCGATCAGCGCCTCAATAGCGGGCGATTTTCCAAGGCCGGGACCCATGAAGCAGGCGCTCGCTTGTGTAAACCACTTTTGCACGCTAGCTGTGTCTTGGGCTTGATAGGGTATTCGTACCACCTCCAAAGGCCCTTTGCCAAACTCTTGGATACAATCATCGGGGTGGAGAAGATGGACTATCCCAGCGCCCGATCGCAGGGCTGCAATTGAGGAGAGAAGGGCTGCTCCGGCCATCCCGTGAGAGCCGGCAAGGCCTACGACATGTCCTGCGCTGTATTTTTGCCTGTTTCTGATGATCTTTGGTAGATGCGCGGAAACATCTGCTTTTTCAAGTACACAGTAGCTTGCTTTAGTTTTATCTGCGTAGGGTGCAAGTCCTATGGGCAAACAATCGATGCTGCCTACAAAGTTGTAGCCATCTTCTAAAAAGAAGCCAATTTTGGGAAATTCTATAGCTACCGTACGCGTTGCTTCAATAGCCACTCCTTCGACCTTACCGGTTGAGGCATCAAGTCCTGAAGGAATATCGATGGCGATGATGGGAAGTCCTGAGCTATTGGCAGCTTCGATCACACGTTTGGCCTCCCCCTCTACTGCTCCATGAAAGCCGGTCCCAAAGATACCATCGATGATAATTCCCTCTTGTGGAAAGGGTGGAAGCTGCTGCCCGAGATCGATAATTTTGCCGCCTCGTGCTTCAAAGCGCCTGCGCTGCTTTCTGACGAGGGAGTTAGGGTCGATTGGAAAGAGCTGGATAACCTGCACAGTGTACCCGCGCTGGTGCAAAAGCCGTGCGACAACATAGGCATCGCCTCCATTATTGCCTCGGCCGGCAAGGATAAGGGCCTTTGTAGCGAGAGCTCGCTCGGTCACAAAACTGCTAACGACGGCATCTACCTGTTTTCCGGCCTGTTCCATCAGCATCTCTTGCGTGACGCCTGCTGCCTCTGCCAGGCTTTCAAGCTGTTTCATTTCTTCGGGTGTGACAATGCGTAGCATAACTTCCTGCGAATTTTTCCTTGTTCTAGCAGATTGTGAGCAAATAGGCAAGCCATGAAAAATATTTATTGATAAAAAGATTTTAAAAATATATGCATCGACTTAGCAAAAATATTTTAAATAGGATGCTATATGGGTAACGTATTCCAACTCCTTTGTCTATCGCTTGTTATGGGTCTAGGAGTACTGAGCGCAAAATGCAGCCCCAAGCTTGAAAAAAAGATCAGCCACTTGGCAAAGAGCAGGAAATATCGACAACTGGGAGTGGTGGTTCGCAAGAATTTAAACAAAAAATGTACGCTAGGTGAACTAGACGCGATTGCCTCGAGCGTAGGCTGTAAGAAGCTACGAGATGCTATTTTTGCTACGAGACGGCTCTACGGCACACACAGAAATGTCTGCATCAGACGCCCGCAATTTTTGCAGGATGCGCTCTTTACCCTTACAAAACTTCCCTCCTTAAGAAAGAGCTACAGCTATCTCACCAGGAAACAGACGGGGCTAAGAGATACCATTGAGTATGATCCTCACACGAAGAAGGCCTTTATTCTCCTCGACCGACATAAGAGAGCATGGGTTGGCAAAGGGTATAAGAAAAGAGTGAACAAAGCGATTCTCTTCGATATAAAAAACCCCAAAGTTGTTGCTCGAGCAGAGCAGAGTGCTCCAATGAAAGAGGAGATCAAGGTATGCAAAAAGATGAGAAATACTCCAGGGGTTATCAATATGCAGGCCTCGACGACCTATTCAAAGAATCGCCAAACATTTAGGACGCTCTATCTCGATCTCTATGAGCCCGGTTCTTTAAAACATGCACTTGCAAAGAAGAAAAAATTTACACTTACTCAAGTAACGCAGATTATGCACCGTCTTCTTGTGGGCTTGAAATCGTTTCATTCTCGAAAGATCGTCCATCGCGATATCCATATTGGCAACTGCTTTATCTCTAAAAGCTCGAAGAAGGGAACAAAGATCGATGCCGTGCTGGCCGATCTCGGCAGAGCGATGTCAATCAAGAAGGCAAAGGGCATCCCACCACAGGGAGCCAAGATCTACTATTCTCCGGAAAGTATTGAGATGGAGAAGATGCGTCACAAGGACTATTTTGCAAGCGACATCTATGCACTCGGCTGCGTCTTCTACCAGCTCCTCTTCAAAAAGCAGGCCCCCTGGCAAGGCACCTATCTTCGCGATAGGACGCTACCGGCTGAAAAGAAACGAGAGATGCTCGTTCAAGAGCTTAATCGGGCATGCGAGAAAAAATGGAGCTATCTGAAAGGCAAAAAGCAGCTTTCAAGAAGGCAAGCTGCTCAGTATTTAGTCTTCAAAATGCTGCAGGTTGACCCAAAAGAGAGAGGCTCAGCCTCTTCACTTGCCTCTATTGCAAAAGCGATCGCACAACGCTCGCGGTAGGACGGGCGTGAGGGTTTGGATTGATCATCTTTAAAATGATCGCTTCCACGCGCTCGGGTGAAAAACGCTTCTTCTTGAGTTTACCCGTTTTTTTGAGTTCCTTTAGCCGCTGTTTTCTATACTGCTCAATTCTGTGTATAAATCTCTTGTGGCGTGTATGTAGAGATACATGGGTGTTTCTAAGCTTTCTCGCTTGCATCCAGCATGGCTTTTTGTTGTAGAGAATCTTGTAGAACACGCAACCCAATGCAAAGATATCTGTTCGAAGGTAGTCATCTCCTTTCAGTAGATGAGGCTTAAGACCTTCCGGAGCACATAGGGAATAGCCGCCTTGAGCCCCCTTTTCACTGGTATTTCCCCCACTCACAGCGCGTCCAAAATCGGCTACAACCAGATGAACATGTTTTCTTTTTCTTGTTACAAAGAAATTCCTCAGGCCCAAATCGCGATGTGCATACCCCTTGTTGTGCATGCGCTCGATACCATGGATAATATCGCGGCAAAAGCGCAGGCGATCTTTAAATTTGAAGCTATTGCTATGTTTTTGTACATAGTGAGAAAAATCACCTCGAGGATAGTACTTTGTGATGAATGAGTAGCAGTTTGAAAGGGTATTTCTTGAATCGCTCAGTACGGCAATGATCTTGCATAGTCCAGGAACGCCCTTGAGGTCAGACATTGCTTGCGCTTCATTTTCATTTGGGTAGGTAGTATGGCTGTGGGCTACTTTTCGAGGCTTTGTCGTTGAGTAGAGGATTGAGTAGGTGACATTTTTTCTCGCGCCGCGTCCAAGTTCAGGCACATTGTGCCGCTGTAGGTGAATAAAAATTTTCTTAGTATGAGGATCTACTTCAATTGTTCGCGCAAGCTTTGTCTTTGTGCGGCTAAAGTAATAGACTCTGTTGGTCTCAACCTGTTTTGGAAGCTCTGTCTCAATAAAAAGAGCTATTTTGTAGAGCTCGTCCTTTGACATGCCGCAGTTTTTGAAACACTTTCGTATTGCAGAGGTTGCCTTCTGGGCCTTTTTGTGAGCATCAGTGTGCTCATTAGCATACGCACTGGAGCTAAGCAGCAGAAGGGTTATCAAGCTGAAAAACTGAATAAAAGATTTCATTTGTGACTCACAGTTTTTTTCCGTTTATTAAAATAGGCGATAAGGTGCTGAACGAAAGAGCCTTTTGTATCAATTTCTATAGCTCCAGAGCCTGTTTTGGAAATGATGGAGTGGAACTCCTCATCTTTTTTCTTCCAAAGTGCCTGGTAGATATTGCTTGTCTTTTCATTCATATCGACAATAAATTGCCGGCCTGTTTCTAAATCTTGTACTGTTGAAAGGCCGACAGTTGGCCATTTTTCTTCAAAGGGGTCATACACGCGGATGGCAATAAGGTCGTTTTTTTTTGCAGTAAGCCCGAGCTGTCTCTCATAGTTTTCTGCCATAAAATCTGATAGGAGAAAGCAGATACATCGCTTCTTCATGGCAATATTGAGATGGTCAAGGGCATCTGCAATGGAGGTTTTTTTTCTTGAAGGCTCATAGGCGAGCAGCTCGCGGATAAGGCGTACCCCATGTTTTGAGCCTCTTTTTGGGAGAACCATCTTCTCTACCTTGTCTGAAAAAAGAAGGAGGCCCACTTTGTCGTGATTGTAAATCGCAGAAAATGCAATCAAAGCCCCTATCTCCGCCAGCCGCTCTTTTTTACACTCAAAATGGCTTGCAAAGTGTAGTGAAGCCGAAACATCACACATAAGCATCACGAGGAGATCCCTCTCTTCTCTAAAGTTTTTTACAAAGGGCCGTCCCATCTGGGCCGTTTTTGCCCAATCAATCGATCGATAATCATCGCCGGTCTGAAATTCTCGAATATCTGCCAGCTCTATACCCTGCCCTTTAAAGGCAGATGCATACATGCCCGAGAATGTGTCGAGAACAAGCTGTTTGGCCACAATTTCGATGTGGCGAATCTTTTGAAAAAGTTCGCTACGCTCCACATCCATCCTTTACATTATGCACTCGAGGCTATGTCTAGAGCGCCTATATTCCCAATTGAGGGCTGCTTGCCACCTTGTAGCACACCCCCATCTTTATAAAAAGAGAAAAATATAATTTTTGCTTGAAATAAAAAAAGATTTGTGAAATAATGCTTCCGCCCACAGATAACTAGACATTTGTGGGTTGAAACGTTAGGAGTTTATTATGAAAGAACATATTCCCCCATTAGACGGGTCGGGAATAGCAGAAGCTGTCCCTCGCTCGATATCAATACAATGTGCTACAACTGCAGCTGCTTGCCGTTTTGTTTCCTTCCTTTATTTTTCCTTTTATTTCTTTTATCGCTTCTGGCGATAAGATCCCCCCATTTTTTTACAGTTTATTTTGATTTCTAAAGAGCGCTAAACGCTACTGTTTACACTCTTTATAATTATATTTTTATTTATTAGGATTTTTATGTCTATTTCTCTTTTGGGGTCGTTATTGCCTCCCCTATGGGCGCCGGAAAGGCGTACGTTCGATGAACGAACAGAAATTTTGCAGGGAGCTTCTACAAGAGTTACGCAAAATGTACAGCTAGGACAACTGTTCTTAGAAATTGGTAAAGAAGGATTATGTGCCGCTATAGAAGGTAGGTATAAAGACCTCGATGCACTGGTGAAAAACTTTGGCTGTCAAATTACAGCTCTTCAAGTAAAGCGCATACTTGATATGCCTCAAAGTACTGAGAAGGCTGAGGAGAGTAAAAAAGCAATTGAAGGAAAGCTTGCACTGTGCGAAGCCTTACGAAAAAAAGGTAACGCTGTTGAAATCGGCAAGAACGATTATGAGAACCTTGCTCTATTTTTGCAAAAGGTGGATATAGACCTGGAAGTGCCTGTTGAGATCGCTCAGTTGGTGCGTTTTCGGCTCCTGTGCATCATAAACGATAATCAGGATAAAAACGGGGTAGAAGTTCCCTTTACAAATATGAAGCTCATGGCAGAGAAAATAAAGGGACTCCGCTTAAACAAAATCGATCCTCAATTAGTTGGTGCATTGGTATCAGGTGTGCAAGCGGAAGAGTCGAGAAAAGCGCTTATCTTCATCAGGCAGGAGGCAATACATCTCAGCGATGAGATCACCCCTCGCGCACTGTTAATTCAGCGCCTTTTGAGTAGCTCATTTGAGCGTAAAACAGCGACGAGTAAAAAACACTCGTCTATTGTTTCTGTGTCTCTTTTATATAACGCTGAGGCAGTGCTTCGCCGGCTCCAGGGCGTCGTACTCCTGAAGCAAAAGACCACCTTCTGCGGGAAGGCTAATGATAGACTTCCCATGAAGCTCTTCTTGAAGATGCCGGAAGAGAGGGTGTTAGAGCCTAATGAACTGGCACTTTTACCCAAAAAAGAGACAATTCTTGTCGTGGAGGGGTACATAAACGTGCTTGATTTAGCAGAGCAGGTAGCGAGACTAGGACTATTTACTATACTGAATAGTAATGCTGCATGTATCGATCAGTATGCTCAAGGCAGTGATCAGAGCCCTATAGAAGATGAAGAGGCAGCGAGTGATATTGCCTTCTACGCATCAAGAAAAGATGAAATTGTAGAAGATATTTTTAAAATAGATCATGTCTACTGCGCAAGCGTACAAGAAGAGGAGGGATAAATGATAAAACAACCAAAAGCACTCTACCTTTTGAATTTTGTTTCTATGTGGGAATGCTTTAGCTACTACGGTATGCGCGTCCTGCTTGTGCTCTTTATGACCCAAAAATTGGGCTTTAGCGACATGCAGGCATTTGCCCTTTATGCCCTCTACACAACGCTTGTTGAGTTAGGTGGGATCATTGGTGGGACTATTGCAGACCGCTTTTTAGGATTGAAGAGAGCGATCAACATTGGTGGCTGGACGATAGCGCTTGGCCACCTCTGTCTGGCCCTGCCCGGTGAAGAGAGTAGTCTCTATTTAGGCCTTGGGCTTATTATTGCAGGAACCAGCTTCTTTCGCTCTAACGTAGCGGCATTCATTGGAGACTTTTATGAAGAGAAGGATCCAAGACGTGACGTGGGGTATACTATCTACTACACAGGTATCAACATCGGTGGCTTTTTAGCCACCGTTGCTACCGGTATCGTGGCGGAAATTTATGGCTGGCATGCAGGCTTTAGCCTAGCCGGCATCGGTATGGTGGCAGGAAATATCGCTCTGACAATGGGAAAAAAGCTTCTTTTAAACCCAACAAGAGAGCAAAAATTGCCTGGCTTCACTGCAACAACTGTCAGTTCCATAGGCCTTCTCGCTGTAGGTGTAGTGGCTGCTGTGGTACTCTCGCATAGCCACATGGTGCTGCCGTGGATGCCGCTTGTAGCTGTAGGATTTATAATTTATATTTTAACAAAGCTCAAGCTGCGTGAATTTAAGAAATTATTTTTCTTTGTAGCCTGTATGGTGGTCTTTTATGCGTGTGAAGAACAGCTAGGCTCAAGCCTTGTCCTTTTTGCAGAGCGCCATGTGCAGCGAGAGACACTCTTTGGAGTGATTCCTTCAGCGTCGCTCGTGATGTTTAATCCGCTGACGATTTTGCTTGCAGGATCGCTTCTATCGCGTAAGTGTCCCTTTAGTCAATTAGGGAAGGTGCAGGGGAGCTTTTTGCTGCTAGGAGCGGCATTTTGCCTTCTCTACGCAAGCTGCCTGTTTACAGGTGATGGGTGTTTGGTTCCAGTCGCCTATGCCATTGCAGCCACGATCCTGATTTCGCTCGGAGAGATTCTGATTGGGCCTACAGTCTATGCTGTAGCTTCAGAGTCGGCAACACGCAGCCTAAATGGCCTTGTAATGAGCGTCGTGACGTTTGGTTATTCTCTTGCAAACCTCTGTAGCGGCTATGTAAGCCAGCTGATGGCCACAACTGAAGAGGGAGATATAGCTGTCTATGCAAATGGATTTGGCCTTGTAGGCGCTGCTGTTTTACTTATAGGACTCGCATTTCAACTAAGACATAGGATTAAGATATATGGATAGCATTGAATTTGTCACAGCTACTGAAAAAAAAGGGGTGGTAATCACCCCTTTGCGCCAGGAAAAATCCTCACCACTATTTGAAGAGCTTTTGCGATGTAAACCGGCAAGCCAAATACTGGAAATAATGACCTCCTCAGGCAGAGTGCTTGGAGTGAAAATCGAGCAGGAAACGAGGCAAGCGAGAGAAGAGGCTGGAGCCCTGCTTTTTAAAAAAATAATAGAGGGAATAGAAGAGACGATCATCATTGAAGAGGAGCTCGATTTGCTTACCGGAATGATGCTTGCCTCCTGGAGCTTTGACAAGTACGTTACTCCTACAAAGCCAAAGAGGAGATTCCATGTCGTTGTGGTGTCAAAGGATCCTCGAACGCTTGAAAAAGAGTTTGAGCGTACACGAGCAGAGATTGAAGGCGTGCTCTATGCCCGAGCGCTAACATCTGAGCCTCCCAATATCTTCTATCCTACAGCGTACGCAGAGAGACTAAAAGAGCTCACAGATCTAGGAATTGAGGTCGAAATACTCTCAGAGGAGGGGCTGCGCTCTTTGGGAATGAGGGCCTTGCTCGCGGCCGGTCAGGGAAGTGTACATCCCTCTGCAGTAGCTATTCTGAGCTGGAATGGCGCGCAAAAGGAGACAAAACCTATTGCTCTTGTGGGTAAGGGCGTCTGCTTTGATTCCGGAGGGCTCTGTTTAAAGCCTAAAGCACACCAGACTGAGATGAAGTGGGACAAGGCCGGAGCCGGTGTGGTCGCAGGTGTTATGAAGGCTTTAGCACTAGCTAAGGCGCCTGTTCATGTTGTTGGAGTACTAGGGCTTGTGGAAAATATGCCCGATGGTGCCGCAATAAAGCCTGGGGATATCATCAAGGCCATGTCGGGAAAGACCATTGAGATTGTTGACACCGATGCTGAAGGCAGGCTCGTCCTTGCCGACTGCCTCTGGTATGCGCTGACCAGGTTCCAGCCATCTGCCATGATTGACCTTGGGACCTTGACGATGGAGACCTTTGCGACGCTTGGCCATGCCTATGCAGGGCTATACAGCAATTCTCCCCAGCTGAAAAATGAGCTTCTTGAGGCAGGAAATGAGTCTCGGGATCTATTGTGGGAGCTTCCGATGGGGCCATTCTTTGCTAAACAGATCGAGTCTTCCGTTGCTGACATGAAAAATGCCGGAGTTGAATTTTTGGGAGAAAATGGTGCCGCTGCTGAGTTTTTAAAGCAGTTTTGCGGCGATGTGCCGTGGGCGCACATCGACATTGCGGGCGTTTCCTGGACAAAAGAGGACCTTCCGCTTGCTCCAAAGGGAGTAACCGGTTTTGGGGTGAGGCTTCTTTACCGATGGCTAACAAACGACAAACGACAATAACGACAAACGACACAAAAGACGAAAAGGACGAAAACGACTTAAACGACAAACAACGACCAAAAGGACATAAACGACACCAACGACATAAAAGGACCAAAAGGACTTCTGGCATCTGTCGTTTTCGTCGTTAGTGTCGTTTAAGTCGTTTTCGTCCTTTTCGTCTTTTGTGTCGTTGGTCGTTTTGGTCGTTTAACTAGATCCTCTGACACCTCAATTCATCACTGTCGTTACCAAGATCCAAAGGAAAAAGCAGCCAACTGTGGCGAGCGTCAGTTTGCCACCCGGCGCTTTGTAGTCGCTTTGTAGCTTTTTGTGGTATCGTCCAATCCAGACCAGAGCCACAGGAATCAGTCCCGACAGGATCGTGTCGCCATAGCCGCCGCTAAGGTCAAGAAACTGCAGGAGTGCTCTTGGGAAGAACATCGCAAGTACAAGCGCTGGAACCAGTGTAAGGAAGATAGTCCTATTTCGACTCAAATACACTTTTACATCGTTAAAGCAGTCGCTCAAGAAATGAAACAGTGCCATGGAGAGGCCAAGATAGGAGGTTGCTACTGCCAAGAAGGCAAAGCCGTCTGCTATGCCGGTAATGAGCCAAGACTGCAATTGGTTTCGTAAGGGAGTCGTCGCAGAATGGCCATGGATCACAGCTTCTCGCAGGCCGTTTTCACCCTCTAGGCTTACTGCTCCGTGGATGACGAAGATCCAGAGGCTGTAGATCACAAAGGGAATGGTTGTGCCGAGTAGGATTGCCTTTTTCAACTTGGCGGCGTTGTAGTTCATAAAGGAACAGACTGAGGGCACCACCATCTGGTAGCTAAAGGTTGCCAAGATCATCGAAAAACTGCCGATAGATTCTATCCAGTGCGATCTCCAGGAGAGATTTTCTCCCTTAATATGGCCAAGGCCAAGGGCAATCAGCCCAAAGTAGCAGAGGCCAAGTGCGCACATAAAGAGTGAGTTGGCTTTACCAATAAACTGGGCTCCAAAATAGACCACAGAGCCAAAGGCAAGCGTGAAGATGGCGCAGCCGGCTTCATAGCTGATACCCGTCCAAGCCTGGATAAGGGCCGCTCCTCCTGCCGTATAGGCAACTAAGGAGGCGTAATTCATAAAGAGGTAGACGACAATCGCTAGCATCTTCACCCAATGGCCTGCCAGTAGTCGTGAAAGGGAGGTGAAGTGCGTCTGATTTTTGATCCAGAGCGTCGCTTCTACGAGGCAAAGGCCTGTAAAGGCCATAAAGGCCCAGCAGAGAGCAAGACCAAGTAGTGAAAGTCCGAAGCCAATCTCTGCAGTTTGTACCGGCATGGCAAGCATTCCTCCGCCGATACAGGTGCCAGAGATGAGGCAGGTGGCAGCCCAAAGAGAGCCTTGCGCTGTTTTTGTTTCAGGCGGTAGCAGCTGCTCTTCTACAATCGCTGTTTGTGAGAGTGAACTATTCACGTGCATCCTTCTTATATTACCTTGAAAATAAAAAAAATTTTACCATAATTAGACAATTATTGTCAATTTTTACTTTCTGCGTATATTATAGTAACTATGTTTGACAATCCTCGAAAAGATGATCCGGCATCACTCCAGGCTATTCCTACAAAGGCTAACCAGGTCCTTCACCTCGTCCTTTGTGTACTTGCTCTCATAGGTTTGCGAATATGGCATCTTGCCATCATCCAGCACGATAAAAAGGTGGAAGAGGCTTTTCAGCCCCGGAGGAAGACCATTATCGAGCCGGCTGCCCGGGGGACCATTCGCGATCGCAATAATATTGTCTTAGCAGCTAATACGATGGAATATCGGCTTTCCATTGTCTATTCGCAGTTTCGAGACGTCCCTGCTGTGCTTATTGAAAAAGGCAGCAAAAGAAGGCGGCTTCTTCGAAGAGAGTACATCCACCAGCTTGCACGTACAGTCTCCAATGTGCTGAGTATTGATGCAGGCAGGCTCGAAGACCTCATCCATTCCCACGCCTCACTCAACTACAATATCCCTCTCATCATAAAGCGAGGCCTTACTGAAGAGCAGTATTACAGATTAAAGCTTTTAGAAAAGGACTGGGTTGGCATCCAGGTGCAGGCTGTACCAAAGCGCTACTACCCAAGGGGAAGATCTGCAGCCGGGGTAATTGGCTATTTAGGGCCAATTTCAAGAGAAAAGTATACGGCTCTGATCGCCGAGATTCGCCTCCTTTCAGAATATGTGCAAAAGCGAGAGATGGGGCAGGATATTGAGCTTCCGGAAGGGATTGCCACGTTTGCTGCCGCCAAAAGAAGGCTCTTAAAGCTTACAGAAATGGCCTACACCATTAACGACACTGTGGGCCTTGCCGGGATTGAGGCAAGTTTTGAGCAGGAGCTCAGAGGCTATAGCGGGAGGAATATCTTCTTTTCCGATGCAAAGGGCAACCGCCTTCGCTACCTTCCAGGTTCACGACCTGCCACGCCGGGAAAGCGGGTGCTTCTCTCGCTCTCTATCGAACTACAAGAGTTTGCAGAAAAGCTTCTTGCCCAAAGCGAAATTGACAGGGAGGGTCAGCGAGAGGGAAAAGAGCCTCTCATGCGAGGTGGGGCCGTTGTCGTTCTCGACCCAAATACCTTTGAAGTACTCACGCTTGCAAGCTATCCTCGCTACGATCCCAATGACTTTATCCGCGCCAAGGCCTCCTTTTTTGATGATGAGATGCCGACAGAGGTACTTCGCTGGCTGGAAAATGAGTCCTATCTTGCCAAGGTGTGGAACCAAGAGCTTCCCCTCAAGCGGGAGCTCTTTTCAAAAAAGGGCCAGCGCTTTCTCGATGAAGAGCATTGGCTTACCTGGAAATACTACTTGCGGCTTATCCTTGATGGAGAATCGCCCATCAGGTCTACGCTCTCTCCATCAACACCTATTCGGCAAGTAGCTGCCCTGCAGAGGCGTTTTGTAGAAGCAAAAGAGGCCAATCCTGAATGTACCAACGAAGAGATCGTCGACAATATTGATCTAGGTCCTATTTCTGCTCGAGAGAAGCTCCTTCTTCTCGATCTGAGCTATCTTGTGCTCGACCAGGCCGATTTTTCTGATCAGCTCCTCAAGAAAGTAGGCTCTTTGACCATCGAGGAGTTCCGTACGCTGCAGTCTACCTTTGTTCGCTTTTCGCAGCAGATCAAAAACCGCACGCTTGCACGCTGGAAAAAGAATAATTTTACTGCATGGCGCGAAGCTCATGAGAAAGAATTTTTGCTTAAAAAAAGACAGGAAGAAAAGCTGCAAAAATTGAGCGTAAAGCCCTATCTCGACTACCTGGATAGAGAAGAAAAGGAGCAGTTTGAGCTTTTTTGGCAGGAGATGAAATATGATGTGCTTGCTTCCCAGGTACGCCACAACACTCTTCTCGCTCCTGCGCTTAAAGAGCTGCAGGGAGAGGAGCTTATCTCCTTTTTGAGTACCCTAAAAGGCTTTACCGATCTTCGTGGAGAGCTTCTTGGTCGCTACAATGGCCTAAAAACACAAAAAGAATTTGCCGCCGTCCTCCTTGCAGCGCACGGCACAGGCCATATGAGGTCTTTAGCCTACAGCCACGGCGCGATTCAAGGCTCTCTTTTTAAGCTCGTGACAGCCTATGCAGCCCTTAAGCAGCGCTACGAAGAGACAAAAGAGCATCCTACATGGAAAGACTTTTCCCTTTTTGAAATCAATGATCACACCTACCGACAAGAGGGTAGAACCTTTGTCGGCAACTTTGCCTCCGGACAGCCCATCCCTCAGCTCTATCGTGGGGGAAGAATTCCTAAGAGCCTGAGCGCCCACATCGGAAAAATGGACCTTCTAAAGGCAATTGAGCGGTCGAGTAACCCCTATTTTTCTCTCATTGCCGGCGATTTTTTGAAAGATCCCCTGCAGCTCAATATGGCAGCGCAAGACTTTGGCTATGCAGCTCGGACCGGTATTGCGCTACCGGGCGAGATTGCGGGGAAACTGCCAAATGACCTCGAAACTAACCGTACAGGCATCTATTCATTTGCCATCGGGCAGCATACGCTCCTGGCCACTCCCCTCCAGACGGCAGCAATGCTCGGCTTTATCGCAAATGGGGGCGAGAGACTAACGCCCCGCATCGCAAGCCTTGTCATTGGCAAAGAGACGCCTTTTGTGCAGAAGCCGCTGGAGCAAGGCACCTCTTTTCCCTTCGATAAGAGCCTTCGCACTGTAGGCATAGGTTTTCCCCTCTTTTCGAAGGTTGCCGCAGCAGACGTCTCACATGAAGTTGTCCAGCCTGAGCAGAAAAAGAAAGAGCCGCTCTTCTTCCCACTTGCGATCAAAAACTTTCTTGTAGAGGGAATGCGGCGCGTCTTCAAGCATCTCCAGGCCGATCGCTCATCGCTGATGTCTTCGCTCTACAAAACGCATCCGGAAATGCATGAAAGCTTTGTCGCTGCGGCAGATACGATGGTGGGAAAGACGGGAACAGCGGAGTCTCAGGAGCGCATCGGCATCAATTTTGGCCAGGCTACCCAGATGTATAACCACACCTGGTTTGGGGGGATCTCCTATCCTAAACCCATCTCTGGGCTTAATCCCCATTCCTTTGTGTTAAAAGATTGCTTTGGGAGACCGGAGCTTGTGGTGGTGGTCTATCTGCGCTATGGTGGGTATGGTAAGCAGGTAGCGCCCCTTGCGGCACAGATTGTCAAGAAATGGAAAGAGATCAATAATACCAACATTTGAGGTCACAATATGCGAGTAGTACTTATTCTTTTATTTGGGATCTTAGCTATACCACTGCTGCATGGACAGGAACTTAACGTACAGTATGAGCGATTGGATGGCCCAGCCTTTCATGAAAGGATCGTAGGCAATACGGTGGTGGGGATAACGCGCCAGAGTAAAAGCCTCTACATGCTCTACTTTGCGCAAGATGGGGTGTGTGAGCTCTCGAAGGGACAGCAGATCTATGCAGGCAAATGGTGGATTGATAAAGACGCGCTTGGGTAAGATGTTGTCCACGCCATTTGGCCTGAATACCAGTCCTCCAAGCCGGGGTCGCTCTTCCATCCTGATAATCCCCGCTATGGAAACGCCACGACAGTCTGGTACTATGGCTCTACGTCGCAGCCAAATGGCCTTATGCTTGTCACAAAATCATTTCAAGTAGCCGCCATGGTAGTGCCTGGGCGTCAATTAGGTGGAACTTGACGAAGTTTCTCTTAAGTCTCCGCGTCTCTCAAGCCTCTGCGTTGAAAAATTTCTTACATTTTATCCTAAACAGCTTTTTGCCCAAAAATTCAACGCAGAGCGTGACAAACCCTACGTGCCCCTTACCGGGAAATA
>JAFEGS010000602.1 GCA_018239705.1 Verrucomicrobiota bacterium
AACTCACGGCCCTCACGTTGGCAACGTGATGCTCTACCGCTGAGCTACGCCCGCAGCGTATGGTCCAATAGCTTACGGCTTTTGAGCTTTTCAATCAAGCACGATCTTTTGTACATGTTCACCTTTTATCTCGCACGCGCCGACGGGCTACTAGAGACAATCTGTTTCTTCTCTCGGCTCGGCCAGAGGGTGCAGGCTATTGTCCTCGCCGAGAGAAAAAACATCTTGCCTCTCTCGCCTCGTGGGCGAGTACGAGCTAGAAAGGAGAACATGTACTTTTTTGCTTGATAAAATTATGTTTTTTTTGAATAAGGACTAGGACTTAACAAATTAAACCAAGATACCATAGAGACACTATGTCAACATCAGTCTATACGCAGCTCTTAAATTTCCGTAAGATGAAGCACGATTTCTCGCCTCAGATTATTCGAGAAGGCAAAAATCTCTATGAGAAAAGTGCTGTAAAAAGCGCAGTTATTGTGCAGTTCACCGATAAAATTGTGAAGATAAGTTCCCAAGTAGCAGGGGCTTATGGCAATTTTTACACGTGTGATATTGAGATCGACCGCAGCGAATCGGAGCTGCTCGATTCTAATTGCGACTGTCCACATCACTGCGACTGCCTCCATTTGGCCTGCCTTATATTTTATTTGGAAGATAACTTCGAAAAATTGGTCCTGACGCATTTTGAAGGCAAGAAAAAGGCCAGTGTCGCAGATGGTACAAAAGGCGGAGAGGTCCTTAAAAAGGTCCTCAAACAGGCTGAAAAGAAGGCAAATGAGAAGAAAGAAAAGGAGCGAAAGAAAGAAGATCTGCAAGACTATCAGACCTCAGCTGGCATCCTGGGCTGTTCCTCATTTTTCATCCCCGATGTTGAGCTTCATAAAGAGCAGGGAGATATCTCATTTCTCTTTATTCCACGCGGTCCGGCTCCATTTAAACAGGTAGAGTTGCAAATATCCCTAAGGCTTCCCTACAGATCAAAACCCATTACCATCCAGTCTCCAAAGCAGTTTTTCTCCGCACTTCAGGGGCAAGAGCCCTTCATGATCGGTAGCAACAGGTATGTCTTTGGTGTCGATTCGTTCGGCCCTCTGAACGAAGAGGTCTTGAAGACCCTTCGTCAGCATGTTACGTTTCAAGAGACAAAAGATGAAAAGCCGACAAAATCGTGTACGTGCGATCGCGACGGTTTTGGTGAAATTTTGGCTTGCGCTTTTGCGGTTGCCATGAATATGCGCGAGATTCAAAAAGTAGATAATGAAAAAGAGTCATTTTCCCTTGCAAGTATCTTTTGGGAGTCATTTGATACGCCGCTTCTCTTTTCCTTAAAGCAGGCAGAATTGGGATTTGCTCTACAGTATCTTACAGAGCCTGCACCACGTCTTTTGCTATCACCACGCGTCGTTTTGTCCCCCAAAAATAAGCTTTCAGTAGATGAGACCATTCTTCTAGAGTGCAGCAAGCCTGGTGTCATCGTCAATGGTCTCTATTTCCGCTTTCCACCGCTTATCAAGAGGCAGCACCTGCTGGAGGTAGAGTCTATTCAAAAGATGGCCATACCAGAGCAGCTTTTCGGCTCCTTTATTGAAAATTCACTTCCTGAGCTTATGCGCTTTGCTCAAGTAGATCAGAGCGATGTAATCGACAAAATAGCAACTATTCCCTGCTCGCAAGCAGTATCTGCTCGTTGCGACCTCGATTATGCTCAAGGGCAGCTTGAAGGAAGTCTCCATTTTGTTTATAACGACTGCTGCATCCCGGAAGCATCTCAGCAGCTTGAGCTTGAACAGATTAATAGCTTTGTCACCCCTCAAGGTATACTTGCTCGCAACCTTGTTCAAGAAAATATCCTCGTCAGAGACCTGTTCCAGGGCTTTATCAAAGATGAAAAGACGGGAAATTTTGTCGCTACGAGCGAAAAAAGAATAGTTGAATTTATGACCGAAGTTCTTCCAAGGAACCTTGACAAGGTGGAATTTAACTGTCCTGAAACGCTGCAGAGCCGCTTTGCATATGACGATACGCGCTTTACGCTCTCTTTAGATCAGGGAAGTACCTTTGATCGAATCGAGGCACGCCTTCAGATAGATGGAGGCTTAAAGAACGCATCTGTGGATGTGCTCTGGGACTGCGTATCGAGCAGAAAGACCTACATAGCCATTGCAAAAAAGGGTACAAAGACGTCGCATTCGAGTGAAGAAGAGGGACTTGCCCGCTTCCACAAGATATTAGTGCTTCAACTAGAGCCTCTAGCTGCTATCCTGCAAGTATTTGACGAGCTGCAGATCAAGCGGCTTGCTGATACAACGTTTGAGCTGCCTCTATGGATATTGGTGAACTTGCTTCCCGAACGCTTTGTTGGCTTGCCGCTGCAGGTAAAGCTCTCTCCGCTTCTCAGCAGGATCCAGTCGCAGATTTTCGATCCCAATGTCGACGGTAGAACAGTCGATCTACCGGCCGTTCCAAACACTGTCAAAGCAACGCTTCGACACTACCAAAAGGATGGTATTGACTGGCTTGCACGTCTTCGATGTATGGGCCTTAATGGTATCCTGGCTGATGATATGGGTCTTGGAAAGACGCTGCAGGCTATTGTTGCAATAAGCCAGTATTTTGAATATCAAAAACAGCATACAGGTGAAGACCTGCCTCGTCAGTGCCTCATTGTATGCCCAACATCACTTGTAGACAACTGGAAAGAAGAATTTGCCCAATTCCAGCCTACATTAAATGTAACGACCGTTGTGGGTAATCCTGGAGAGCGAAAGAAGATTCTTGCTGAGAAAAACAAACATCATGTCTTCATCACCTCCTACGGCCTTGTTCAAAAGGATATCGAGCTGTACGAAAAAATACCCTTTGGCTATTTAATCCTCGATGAAGCTCAAGCCATCAAAAATAGAGAGACGAGAAATGCAAGATCAGTCAAAAAAATCGCAGCGAGACATCGATTGATACTTACCGGTACACCGCTAGAAAACTCTCTTGAAGATCTCTGGAGTCTTTTTGACTTCCTCATGCCGGGGCTTTTGGGCTCGCCCGATCGCTTTGTCAATACCTACATCAAACCGGCACCGGGAATTCAAGCCCAACTGGAAGTGCTCCGAAGAAAAATATCCCCGTTTGTGCTTCGACGCATGAAAAAAGATGTCTTGGAAGATCTTCCAACTATCTCCCATATCGTCTACCACTGCCACCTCTCTTCTGCGCAGCAGCAGCTTTATAGCTCTTATGCAAAAGCTGCTACGGAACAGCTTACCAAGCTGGTAGAAAAAGAGGGCTTTGATAAGGTGCGCATTCATGTTCTGGCTACGCTGACTCGTCTGAAGCAGATCTGCTGCCATCCGGCCATTTTTGCTAAAGAACAGGCAGAACCCGGCGATTCTTCTAAATATGAGATGCTTCTCGACCTTGTTGGCGGCTTGATTGACTCTAAGCATAAGACGGTCATCTTTAGCCAGTACACAAGAATGCTTGGCATCCTCCGAGACGATCTGCAGAAGATGGGAACAAAATTTGCCTATCTCGATGGTTCAAGTAAAAATAGACTATCGATCGTCAAGCAATTTAATGAAGATGAAAGTATCCCGCTTTTCTTGGTTTCGCTGAAAGCCGGCGGAAGTGGCCTTAACCTTGTAGGGGCAGATACGGTTATTCACTATGACATGTGGTGGAACCCGGCTGTCGAAAATCAGGCTACAGACCGCGTCTGGCGTCTTGGTCAGAAACAGAAGGTCTCTTCCTATAAGCTCATCACACTGGGAACAATTGAAGAGAAAATTTTAGAATTGCAAGAACGAAAGAAAGAACTTCTAAAAGAAATTGTTAACACTGATGAAGAGGTCATTTCAAAACTTACATGGGAAGAAGTTCTTGAATTGCTTCGAATGTAACACTTTAGGTATGATACGGGTAATTTCTCAGGAGTAAAGTGACATGAGCCTTCAGACCTATTTTTCAAAAATGTATCAACTCTCGACAAGGCGTTTGTCGCGTTTTCGCGGTGTATTTTCAAGTGATATTGGCATTGACCTTGGGACGGCCAATACCCTCGTATTTGTGAGAGGAAGGGGTATTGTGCTCGCTGAGCCATCAGTGGTTGCCGTTGACTCTCAGACAAATGAAGTGCTCGCCGTGGGACACAGGGCCAAGGCGATGCTTGGAAAGACTCCGCGAAAAATCCATGCTGTGAGGCCCTTAAAAGATGGTGTTATTGCTGATTTCGAAATTGCTGAGGGCATGTTAAAGGCACTCATTCGTCGCGTCACTCCTGCAAGAAGCCTCTTTCGTCCAAGGATTTTAATCGCTGTACCGTCCGGTATCACCGGTGTGGAAAAGCGCGCTGTTGAAGACTCTGCACTGCATGCAGGCGCTCAAGAGGTGCTTTTGATTGAAGAGCCGATGGCAGCAGCTATTGGGGTGGACTTGCCCGTACATGAGCCATCTGCAAGCATGATTGTAGACATTGGCGGTGGAACTACAGAAATTGCCATTATCTCGCTTGGCGGTATTGTGGAGTCTCGCTCGCTGAGAATTGCGGGAGATGAATTTGATGAGTGCATCATCAACTACATGCGCCGCACCTACAACCTGCTCATTGGTCCACGCACAGCTGAAGAGATCAAGATTGCCATTGGCTCTGCCTATCCTTTAGGTGAGCATGAGCTGGAAATGGAGGTAAAGGGCCGCGACCAGGTATCTGGTCTGCCCGTAACAAGGCGAATCAATTCCGTAGAGATTCGTGAGTGCCTTGCAGAACCTATCCAGCTCATTGTCGATTCATTCAAATTAACGCTCGAAAAATCGCCGCCGGAACTTGCTGCTGACCTCGTTGATCGTGGCGCCGTTGTTGCCGGAGGTGGAGCGCTCATCCGCGGTTTTGGAAACAAACTGAATAAAGAGACAGGTCTTCCCATCATCATCGCCTCTAACCCGCTGCTGGCTGTCTGTCTCGGTACAGGAAAGGCCCTCGACTATCTCGACAAATTCAAAAAGCGAAAAGGACTGATGAATTGATGTGGAGCGATAATAGGTATCTCAATAGTTGGATCCAGGAAGTCGCTACACTATGCCAGCCAGATGCTACTGCTCTACTTACAGGTAGCCCTGAAGAGATGAAAAAGCTTGAAGAGGCTCTTGTGTTAAAACAGGCGCTGATTCCTCTCTCTTCAACGCTCAGGCCTCATAGCTTTCTTGCTCGCTCAAATCCGGACGATGTCGCCCGCGTTGAAGATCGCACCTTTATCTGCTCTTTGGCAAAAGAAGATGCAGGCCCGACCAATAACTGGAAAGATCCCCAGGAGATGAAAAAGAGCCTCAATGGTCTTTTTGCAGGGTGCATGAGGGGACGAACGCTCTATGTCGTTCCTTTCTGTATGGGGCCTCTTTCTTCCCCCTATTCTCGAGTAGCAGTGCAAATTACTGACTCGCCCTATGTAGTGCTCAACATGCATCTCATGACGCGTGTGGGGCTTCCCGCTTTGGAAGTTTTAAAGGACAACCCCTTTGTCAAATGTCTACACTCTGTTGGAAAGCCAATAGTTGACGCAAAAGACGAGGCCGACAGCTGGCCCTGCAACCCAAAAGAGCTCTGCATTGCCCATTTTCCTGAAGAGAGGGAGGTCTGGTCCTTCGGCAGTGGCTATGGAGGCAATGCACTACTCAATAAGAAGTGTTTTGCCCTGCGGATAGCTTCAAAAATGGCGCGAGACGAGGGATGGCTTGCAGAACATATGCTGATCATCGGACTTACCAATCCTGAAGGAAAAAAGCGCTATTTTGCTGCCTCTTTCCCAAGTGCTTGTGGAAAAACAAATCTTGCTATGCTTACCTCTTGCCTTCCCGGCTGGAAAGTGGAGTGTGTGGGCGATGATATTGCCTGGCTGAACTGGGCTGCAGATGGGACATTGCGAGCGATCAATCCTGAAGCCGGTTTTTTTGGCGTAGCACCAGGTACTTCGTTCAAATCTAACCCCAACGCTATGCTGACGATCAGAGAAAATACACTCTTTACCAATGTAGCGCTTACAGATGAGGGCGATGTGTGGTGGGAAGGAATGACAGATGCACCGCCAAAACATCTCATCAGCTGGACAGGTGCCGACTGGACGTCTCAATCTCGCTTTACGGCCGCGCAAGCCAACGCTCGTTTCACCGTACACATCTCGCAATGCCCTATAATTGATCCTGCATATGATGCAGCGGAGGGCGTGCCTATTTCAGGGATTATCTTCGGCGGGAGGAGGGCAACAACGCATCCTTTGGTCCGAGAGGCTCTGAATTGGTCTCATGGAGTTTTTTTAGGCGCTTCGATGACATCAGAGACTACAGCTGCAGCAGCAGGAGAACTTGGGCGAATCCGGCACGATCCATTTTCCATGCTTCCCTTTTGTGGATATAATATGGGCGATTATTTTGCTCACTGGCTCTCAATGGAAAAAAAGGGCCGAAAGCTGCCTAAAATATTCTACGTCAATTGGTTTCAAAAAGATGGACAGGGAAAGTTCATCTGGCCGGGCTTTGCAGACAATATACGTGTCCTCAAATGGATGTTTGAACGAGTTGAGGATAGCAGAGAAGCAAAGCAAACCCCTATTGGCTTGCTGCCGAAGCCAGAAGATCTCGATCTTTCGGGGCTAAAGCTTCAGCCTGAGCTATTGCAGCAGTTACTTGCCGTTAATCCGGCGCACTGGAAAAAAGAGGCAAGCGAGCTCAGCCGATATTTTGCTCTTTTTGGGGATAGGCTTCCTGAGGCGCTCTCGAATGAAACAGTACAGTTACAAAAAGCATTTTTATAAGTGGTCAATCAGAAATTGCACAAGAGTCTACTGTGGGTCCTGGGAATAAGTATTTCTTTGAATGTCATTCTCATTGCGTTTTGCATCTATGAGTGGCGCGAGGGTGGGGTGTCAATTTTGGCCCTTGTCGACTATCGACCGCAAGAGATAGCCACTAAAGGACCGCTTTCAAGTCCACAACTTGTACAAGAGGCTGAAAATCTCAAGGCCAAGTCTTTTGCTGAAGTCTGCAATTCCTTGAGTGATACAACAGCAGTTTCTGATGGATACACGAGACGTGATATCGCGCTTGCTGTCCTTACCTCTTTGCACCATTTTAACATTGAAAAGGCGCTGCAAGGGTATACACCAAGGCAAAAGGTGCAGCTTACAGCCTCTTCACAGCCGGTGACTATTTTTGCCGGCCTTCTCGACGAGCACTACAGCCTTATTGCTGATTTCGTACGCGAGGAGAAATGGCCCTTCACAAGTGAAGGTCTTTACCTGAGATTGCGAAAAACCACAGGATATGACCAAGATCCATCCCTGAGACTTGCCTTTTGCCAGACTGAAGAATACCACCGTCTTTCTCTGCTGCTTACAAGAGATGCTGATATAAAAGAGGAGCAGATACTGCCGCTGATCTTGGAGGTGGATTGGTCCTTTATCGCACAGGCGAGTAAGCCCAGAAAGCTTACGCTAGAGGAGTCACGAGAGGTAAAAAGATGCTTTTTACTGCGTGCAAAGAAAGCGAATCCAGAGCCTGCTCTCCTGGTTCCTGTAAAGCAGGTGATTGCTGAGGAAAGGCCGCCTATCCCAAAAAATCCTGTGAAAAAAGCACCGCCAGAGACTGTCTACACCGTCCAGTATGGTGATTCGCTCTGGAGTATATCGAGGAAGTTTCACGTCGATATAGAGGCAATAAAAAAGGTAAATCAGCTCCATTCCGATGCATTAAAGCCTGGAGATACACTGCGAATTCCTGGTTAAAGCGGTCCTTGTTGCTATTATTGTTGTTCTCCTTTATATTTTGTTTCGAGTTATAGAGGAGGTGAGCCCATGACATATTTATATAGTGATGTTGAAAAACAATTATGCAGTATTGCTACTGCAAATTGGGATGATCAGTATTTAACTGCTGATGGTATCGTTAAGGATCGGAGCGTTATTGGCCGATTGTTTAAAATATTAGGTCTTACCAAAATTGACTGGGTTAAAAATGTACTTTTTAATGCTAGCCTCCCAAACTCAGCGCTCAAAGTAAAAGCGCTCCTGGTTGCTTCACGAAATGAAGCGTCATTGCTACCAGAAAAAGTAAGAAATGATCTCCACCTTAAAGTGGAAAAGCGATTTAATGAGCTGATAGGCCGTTATAATGCTCGAAACACTGTCAAAGAAGCTTGCATAGACCTGAGCATGTTCTTTGCAAAAATAGATGCCGTTGGACGTGCTGATACACCAGCTACTCCTATCTTTCAAATTGATCCAACTGTTCTTGATGAACCGCTCAGAAACGTTGGAATAGAGATCGACAGTAATCGAGGCGTTGAAAAACTCCAATGGCCCGATTGGCTGCACGGTCCCATAATAGACCAGAAGGAATATCCTAGAGTGTTCCAGGAGCTTATTGACGCTGCTAAGAATAACAAGCTCTCCGATACGATTGGTGGAGACGAGATGAAGCTGCATGCGGTTGTTTGTCTTTCCAATATAGGGCCCAACCATAACTTAGCAAAAAGCGTAGCCACGACGAAAAAAGCAAAAGAAGAAGCTCTAGGAATGATGCAGAAGAGCGTCAAAGAGCTTACTCTTTTCCAGCAGTGCCTACTGCTTGATATCGCTGAGTCAAAGCGCGTTACTACAAACGCTACTACGAGAAAGATGCTGCGAGACAATTTGGTAGAGAGCTATAAGAGCAGATCCGAAGAGAATTCCGAAGAGTGTACCCAATTAAAGGAGTACCTGGAAGCCAATGCTAAGGAAGCAAAGAATGCGCAGGCGCAAGGATTCTTTGCACAGTTGCTAGAGAGTATCAAATAAGGCTGTATAGCTCAATTAAGGAGGGAAAGATCGTTCCATGGGCATACCTGCATGCCATGCTGAATAAATTTTTCTTTCCCTCCATAAATAAGCAAACAATTTTCAGGAGTGCTTCCGGTCATTTCTTGCCATTTCTTTAATGTCGCAAGATATTTTGAATCGTAGGTAGCACTCGATTTCATCTCCAAGGCTCGTAGTCTACCTCCTATCTCTATAAGTAGATCTATTTCTAACCCCTGGTGTTGTTTCCAGAAATACATTGGAATACTTATTCCTAAAGCAAAATACATCTTGAGGTACTCTGCGATAATAAAACCCTCAAATAATGGTCCTGCAAACTCTCTTTCTCGGAGCTGGGTGGGTGATGTCAAACCAATTAAGCGACACACAAGTGATGAATCATAAAAATAGAGCTTTGGTGTTTTGACGATACGTTTGTTGTAATTTTGAAAAAATGGGGGCAATTTGTGAATGATATAGCATGCTTCAAGGACACTAAGCCAACTAGTGGCTGTAGGTACTGTGATACCACAGCTACCGGCCATTTCTGCCAAATTTAATTCTTGTGCATGTCTTCCTGCGCACACTCTCATGAAGAGCTGAAATTTCGTAAGATCGCCTACCTTGGTTACTCGCCGCACGTCTCTTTCTAGATAGGTTTTGATATAAGAAGAATACCACTGTGAGAAATCGAGCTTTTCCTGGTAAGGACGAGGATAACCACCATAGAAGAGAAACTCCCAAAGATCTAATCGGGCAAAGTTCTCATGTGTAAGGTATTCACTGTAACTGAGAGGTAACAGCTCTAAAATGGCAGCTCGCCCCGCAAGGGTTTCGCTTACTGCTTCCAGAAGGAGCAGATTTTGAGATCCTGATAAAATGAATCGCCCAGGTCTTGGATTATCTTCTATCATGCCATGGATAAACGATAAAAGCTCGGGCATATTTTGTACTTCATCGATGATCCAATCATCGCCATTCTCTCCCAAAATCCCGCGAGGATCTTCCTTCATCATGAGCAACATATCTGGATTTTCCAGGTTGATATAGCGACGTTTGGGAAATAATGTTTTTAAGAGGGTAGTTTTACCGCTTTGTCTTGGGCCGGTCAGCACGGTCGCAGGAAACGAGGACGCGGTTTGCTGCAACTTTTCTGCTATCATTCGTTTAAACATATGACCTCTTGGACTATATGATTTTATGATAGCTGACTATATGATTTTCATAAATACATGATTCTTGATTTTCACAACTTAGGTCTCTTATTCATCTCTGAGGTACTCCTCAACAATGAATGATGGTTCTGTACGAGGTAGTGATGGGGTTCCAGAACACATGATGGGTTGAACAGTTGCTAGACAGTGTCAAATAAATCTGCGTATTTTTATTGAATTCGTTGTTAGCAAAAGCTTTTTGATTTTCTTCGACGTACAGCGGTATTTGATCTAACCTTAGGTTTGGAATAGACCGACTCTTTTCCAAGGGTTGTTTCTAAAGTGTCTTTGATGTATGTATTAAGACTCAATCCCTGTGCTTTTGCTTGAATAGCTAATTGTGCGTGGAAATCGGGTGACATCCTTAAATGAATTTCTCCTGAGAATGGCTTTTCTGGTTCTTGACCCAGCTCTCTGCACCAAGCCAAATACCCATCAATTGATGTCTTGAATTCTCGCTTGATTTCTTCTGGGGATGTTCCTTGAAATGTAATTACATCTCTTAATCCTATGACATCGCCATGAAACAACATGGCGTCATCGTCGAACTGAACGACCCCTACATAGCCTTTGTACTTCAACATGGTGTAACACCTGCATTTTCTAAAAATCGTCTAACCGAAGCAAGAGCTCCTTTGTCTGTTTCTTTTTCTGGGTGTGGCCTGTGAAAGTAAGCTCGCACACCATGTAGCTCCACTGCCAATCTCGAGCCACTACCTTCCTTAATCGTAGCTCCCAAATTCTTAAATAGCTTCTCAATATCATCCCAATGGATGTTAGCTGGTGTCGGTTTTTCGAATATGGCTTCAAGAGTTCGTTTATGCTTCGAGTTCATATCTGTATAGTCCCACATTTTGGGATTATCAGTCAACGGATTTTTTGGGACTTATTTCTGTCTGATGCTGGCTGTCATGTGGTCAACAAGACGCTGTGCTCGCTCAATTTCTCCGGAAGGGTCTGCTTTTTTCTTTTTATCAGGAATCTTTCCTGCTTCAAGGTCAAGGACATATTCTTGATATTGGTTTGCTCTACCAATAAAAAGGAGCTGTTTTGTTAGCATAGCCAGGTTTATGGCGGGCTGTGGAGCTATATCTGCACCCATAGCTTGCTTATATTCTTTTGCAAAAGACTTTTGCAATTCAGTTACTTCGTCAGTTGTGAGTCCAGCCAAAAAGCCCTTCTCTGCAATGCTACCCAATGTCCACGCGTAGTCATAAGAAGGAAATCCAATCGGGTGGCCATTCTTATCGCAACTGGCAAGAAAAGAGGGCGTATCAATAAAAGAAAATTCTGCAGGCCGATCAGCTGTTGCCTTAGTAACAAAAAGGTTATCTAGGTGAGTATCACCGTGCGAGTAACCAGCAGTCCCCCAATTGCCTTCTACTGCTGAAAGAGTTGAATCATAAGCTTCCTTTAGCTCCTCTTTCGTCATAGGAATTCTCTTGCCACCCGGCTCTCCTAGAATCTCCATCGTCCAATCATACACATCCTTGAGGTATTCTCTATTGTAGCTTTGCACGTCTTCGTTCACAGGGCCGGCTAATGCTCGATTTTTAAGGTGGAGTTCGGCAAGACCCTGTGCTGCAGCCAAGTGACCATCCTTGATGGAGGCAAGCTTCTCGGCTCTCTCACCACCTTGCGTTGCTGCTGCGTTCTTTATAAGTGAGGTACATTCCTCTCCTTTAGAGACAGTTTGAATGAATATGGTGTGTGGTTCACTGCTCTGCTCAAATGTAAAAGTGCCCGCTGCATACACTACCGAGACAGAAGCTTTGCGTAAGTGGAGATCGCTTAATTGTTGAAGAGAGTGGAGCTCCATAGCGAGCTCACTAGGCTGCCCCTCCATGGTTTTTACGATGTAGGTTAATTTTCCATTGTTGTCCGGAATGAAAATACCATATGTCTTCGCTCCGGAACCACCTGAGAAGTCCTTAACGGCAAATTGATCTACTCCAAGCTTTTTATCGAGCACCTCTTTCAGAAGGCCTTCCGGATTGATAAATGTTCCAAATGAGGGCAGTGCTGAGAGAAATTCCTGTTCGAGTTTCTTGGTTTGCTCTGCATCAATAGGCCCCTTTTTAATAATGTTTTTGCTCAATGAATCGATCACATCGTTTGCCTTAGAAAGCACTGTAGGACTGACTCGCTGCTCTAAGAAGAGGTGAGTTGAGGTGTCATTGACTGCAAATTTCGTCTCTAAAGCTTGCGAATCATGAAGAAGATGTGAAGGCACAACTTGATGTTCCGTCGTCAGAGGTTCAGTCTCCGAAATGGACTGAGAGCCTGTAGCTAGAGCTTGATGTGTATAGACTTCTTGTGTTTTTTGATCAGCCTCTGGTTTTTGCTGGGTGTGTGTCTTTGTCGTGACTGCTTTGCTTTCTTCTGTTACTTGATTTTCTATTGGCTTGTCAAGAACTGGCTCCATATACACCTCCATTGACTTTAATTATTATTCTATAAAAAGAAAATTAAATTGACAATTTGTTTTAAAAAATAAAAATAAACACAAAGGCACAAAGTTAGTATTCTTTGTTCCTTTGTGTTTAATTTATTAGAAGAAATATCTAATTGCTGCTCTCTACAGATGGGGCTCTTCTCGAGTCTGCATAGCGCAGCACGTTGGCAATAAGGGGGTCGGTATTCTCCCGTTCGCAAAGGCGGCTGGCATGTACTACTCCGGGAGCAAAAGAGACGCCCCCAGAGCCTAAGTGCGTGGTGCAGCGAGCGTTTGCCACTTTCTGGCCTTGGTGGTACAGATTTCCAAGAGTGGGAAAGCCGTCATAGGTCACTGCACGTCTGCCAACCCAGCGAGAAAGGACTCCCTTCTTTTCTAAGACCAGAAGGTCTGTCCAGGTCAGCTCTCTTCCTTTCGTATCACGCCTAAGGGCTAAAGAGACAAACTCGGGGAGTACCTCGTTGATCATATTCAACTGCGTAAGATGGCGATTTCTAGCAAAATCTTCGCCTATCTGTGGTACTCGATCGCCATAAAATGCTTTTGTCCCTGCAACACCGATGAAAATGCTATCTTCTTTGACTCTTGCTTGCCATGCAAGGACAATGCCTTCCTTGTGCACTTCCATACAGTGCTTGAAGTCTTGGTACTTGGCAAGCTCATCAGGCAGTGCTGGGATGTTCAGCTTAAGCACAGGGCCTGCAAAACCGGCATATTCGGGCTCGGAAAATCCAAGGCTTCTAAGCGTTCCTATTGCCTCGCCTGGGCAGAAGAGATATTGAGAGCTTGTATAGTCAAAGCATTCGCGCTTTTTCTGGCCGTCTTTGAATCCTAAACCTTTGATATTGAGTTTATTAGACTTATCGTCATAGGTTACGGATGTGACTTCTTTATCAAATTTCATTCGGAAGCAGTCTTTTAGCTCGCCATTGCGATTCACATAGGTTCCTGCATGTTTCTTTAGATATTCATAGAATTTTGGCAAGAAAACAGAGGTGTCTATGCAACCTCCCGGACGCCAGAGAGCCACACTATCATCGTTCCACTGGTGCTCACCGGTATCATTTATTTGTGAGTGGCTTGCGCAGAAATCGAGAAGAAAGGGGTCTATAGCTACCACTTCCTGCGGGGTCAAAATAGTACAAGCGTTATATCCCAAGCTATTATAGGTCTCTTTCATCCCTTGAGCATGTGTACGTGCATTGGGAATCCCATGGATGAGA
>JAFEGS010000603.1 GCA_018239705.1 Verrucomicrobiota bacterium
GTGATAGACCTGTTTTGGCATGAGATCGTCAGCAATAGAAAAGTGCAGCAGCGAGCGCTGCGTCTGAGCGCCCCAATAATGGCCAGCCGGGACCTCTATATCGCCCATCGAGTCACTCTCAGTCCGAAAACCGCTCTTCTTGGTGCCAATAGGAATGTTTTTGAGTCTTTCCACAAACCACACCTTTTTCCTTGATACATATCCACAAAAGCAATATATGTAAAATATTTTTTACACTTGAGCCTGTTTAGGATTGAGGCCGAGCTCTTTTGCTACCCTCTGGACGATCTCTTCTTCGAGGTTATAGTTGATCCAAATGTAATCGGCAAGTTCTCGAAACCCACGATGCAGCTCAGGGTTTTTGAGCGCCTCTACGCGATCAGCGCCCGTCTTGTTGGCAGAAAGAAAGGCCTGTACGGTTTTGTTATTGAGTTTTGCAGCCAGAGAACTCAAGTTTCTATCGAGGCCTCTTTTATGACCGGCTACTTCGTAATGAATGACCTTCCCAGACGAAATCGCCTCCGTTAAGCTTTGGTCTCCTGTCACTAATACTTCAGGGTTTGATCCTTGAAGGAGACGGATAAAATCGGCATGGTTGACAGATCCGGGAAAGATGACTCTAACGCGAACGTCAGACTCTGGCTTGAGTGTGAGAGTACGATTTTTTTCCGGCTCATTGACAAAGCATAGCTCAACAGAGCCAGCCTCTTTAAAGCGTGCTGTCACAGCTTTAAGCTCATCCTCATCCAGGGCATTCCCCATGCAGACAAAATCGATATTTTTGACATCTGGGTGGCTCTCCATTGTCTGCTTCATAAACGAGGTGAGCGAATTATAGTCGTGTGCATAAGCAAAAAAGAGCTCTCTGTCACTCTTTTGACCTACAATATCTCGAAGTTTATCGTTTGAGATCTCCTTAAGCTTTTGTCGATCAAACGGAAGACCTCTCTTCTCAAGTTCTTTCATCTCCTTGTAGAGCTGAGCGTCGCAAAATATGCCAAGCTCACCCTCTCCCAAGCCGGAATGGAGGGTTTCAATTTGACTCTCTGCACTGGTATAGGTTGTAGAATATTCGTTAATGTCCCACACCTTTGCATGTATCGATAATTCTGGCGGCAGTGGGCTTTTAGGCACGGGGCCGTGGATAAGAAGGCTTTTCTCAGCCTTTTGGATTTCTTCCGGTAATTCTGTAAGTGAGTGGGTAGATACCGGCTCCTTCAAATCTGCAAAAGAGGTTGCCTCATAGTCGCTTCTTGCAACCAAAAGGACCTTGACATCACCACCAAAGCGGTCCTCTATGATCTTTTCCATCTTTTGAGCAAAGAGAAGATCGCCAATTCCATCAGGTACCCCGTATCGCTCTGCGACAATGCCCACAAGTGGTTTTTGTATGGCGCCTGCAAGCTTTAGGTCTGTGATAAGTGAGGTAGTTTTTTCTTTATAGGATTTCTGCTGGCCCTCGCCTTTTATTCGTTTTTTGCTAATATTTTCTAAAAGTCTCTCCATATTGTGTAGAGACTCGGCATAAGGCACTTCTCCATTTTTTAAGGCAAGGATATCGTTTACTTGTACATTATTAAACGCTGTAGAGAGCGATTGTTCAATCTCACCGAGGTCGTAGGCACTTTTCCAGGAAAAGCCAAGCGAGGTACAGACACTTTGAAAGAGAGAGGAGGCCAGATAGGTGCAGCGGTTGCAAAACGTCCGTTCTTCAACAATGATCGCTCCGCTTGTAGCATCCTTTTTTAAGAACAGCTGAGGCTTGTCTGCAGATAGCGTACATCGGTTTGCTACGTCGAACAGATTTTGTGTATTCATTAGCGCTCCCCAAGATAGGCCTTTCCCTCTCTCTATATGTAATTTAAATTTTTAATTCAAGTGTCTTGGCATTTCTACACGCCCTCTAAATTTACTTGCAATATTGACAATCGTCAAGATGATGATTGCCGGATAGGCAAGCCACAGGCACGAATCGAGAAGCTGCATGATAATGCCAAAGCCCACATTGGACATAAGTGCAGTTATCGCAAGAATTGCTATCATTGCTTTATGGTAGGAAAGCCACTGAAAGAGATCGCGGCTTATCACCTGCGCGAGGGTCATCGTCAGGCTCATAATGGTTGTCAGACAGGCTAAGGCTATCGCAATGTTTGCAACGAGGCCTACATGAGGGCCTAGGATGTGGTAGGCAAGTACTGTCATCAGCCTCTCTGGAGCTATCCCCTCTAAGTGGCTACTGTACTTTGCAGCAGTTACTGCAAGGCCCAGATAGATAAGTCCCAGCAAGATACAGGCAAATACTCCTGAGCGTAGCGCAATCAAGACGGCTTCCTTGTCTGACTTTGGCCGCAGCTGCTCGAGAAGCGTCCAGATCCCCGCAGAGAAGTAGATCGCCGCAATGAGGTCCATCGTGTCATAGCCTGTTTGCAGCCCATAGGTAAAGGCCTCGCCAGACGCCATGGCGCTTACTCCAAGCGGGCTATCTGAAACTACCCCATTATAGATAAGCCACAAGAGGCAAATGATAAGGAGCGGTGATAGGATTTTCCCTAAAAGAGGTAAGAGAAAATGCTTTTTCCAGCAGCAAAAGAGGCAGATAGCACAGGTTGCCAAGGCATACAGCCACATAGGTACTTCCGGAAGAAGCTGCTCAAAGGCAACGTACGAAACGGTAACGCAGCGAGGGATAACAGCAAATGGCCCCAGCAAGGCAAGTGTGACCATGATGAGCAGGGCACCCGGGATTTTGCCTGCTCGGTTGAAAAAGTCAATGCAGCGGCCATGGAAGAGGGTTGCTCCCAGCAGTCCCAAAAGAGGGCCGCCAATGGCGGTGATGCACAACCCGAGAAATGCCCAGCCTATTTGGCTTTGGCTTGTAGTCCCCAAAATAATGGGGAAGATGGCATTGCCTGCTCCAAAAAACATGGAGAAAATGGCAAGAGATAATGGCAAATTTTGACGATACGACTTCATCGCACAAGTCCTTTTCTTTGTTAACTTGAAATTTTAGTTTATAAAATGTGGGAATGGGGATAGGTATGTGCCCTAGGGCACCACTGAAAGGACAACTGCGACGTATGAAAAACGGATGTTACTATTCATAGCTTAAGTTATACAAGAAAACAAACTTTCTTGTCAAAAATTAACGACAAACGACCTTAACGACACCAAGGACACCAACGACTTAAACGACCACAACGACAGACTGTTATCCAACGACACCGGCTTGTTGCCTTTGTCGTTAAGGTCGTTTTATGTCGTTGTAGTCGTTAAGGTCGTTGGTGTCGTTAAGGTCGTTTGTCGTTGGTGTCGTTTGTCGTTGGTGTCGTTAAGGCTAGAGGCGAGACCTTTCTATTGGCCACGGCTCAGAGACAATAGCCAAGAGCTTACTCTGCTCATCCACCGCTGCATGTTCAATAACCGCTGTATCAATTTCGCGATTTTCTGCTGACGCCACACCGCTAATAAGCGCACATACAAAGCATCGAGCTGTTTTACTTTGAAGAGAGGTGGGCTTACTACGATCATATTTCGCACACTGTGCGAGTATGAGATGGGCGCGCATAGTAGGATTTGTTTCACGAGCAATCTGTGCTATAAACTTGGCAGATGCTTCATCTCTGGTGCTCAGCATTTTCTGTATAAAGGCGAAAGCCTCAGGATGAAAGGGCTTTGTGAGAATCTCTTTTATAATCCTATAAATCTTTATATCGTCCATACGTATGAGGTCATAGCCAGGAATACTTTCCAGTGCGTCCTGGTACCTTTCCTCATGCACTGCCTCAATTGTTTCTGCCCAAGGCTTTGTCGATGATAAAGCTGTCATAGTCGTTTACACCCCTTTTTGTCTTTTTTGGCGTAGACTTTTATCATACTCGTCATTTATGAGGGAATATAATATGGAATACACTTCTCTAAATGAGCTAAGGACAGTAATTGAAAACTGTCGGCTCTGTAAAAGGCTGGTTCACTATCGCGAATCGGTAGAACCAAAACCACAGTACGAGGGCCAGACCTACTGGAGACGGCCCGTTGCGGGCTTTGGCGATCCTGAAAGCACTATTTTCATCCTTGCTCTTGCACCTGCCGCTCACGGAGGGAACCGCACAGGAAGAGCCTTTACAGGTGATAAATCGGGAGATTTTCTCTTTAACTCTCTTTATAAAGCCGGGCTTTCAAACCAGGCGACATCGGTATCAAGAGATGATGGGCTTATACTAAAGGGCTGCTACATCACTGCTGCCGTCAAGTGTGCCCCTCCTCGAGACAGGCCAACTGCACAGGAGTGCCACACCTGCTCTCCCTACTGGGAAAATGAGCTGCACCTTTTGAAAAAGGTGAAATCAGTCATTTGCCTAGGCACCTTTGCATTTAATGCCTTCTTGACCTATGCCAGAAAACAGGGGATCTCTACAAAAGGACTTAGATTTAAGCATGGAGCATCCTACCATCTGCCGGGGCTTGCTACGCTCTATGCCAGCTACCATCCAAGCCCTCACAACACCAATACAGGCAGACTCACAGAGGAGATGCTGATCAGGTTGTTTCTTCAGGTTTCTCAGGCTCTGTAGCAGGTTCAGGAGCAGACTCTACAGGCGGCTCAGCAGGAGTTTTTTCTGCCTCCTCCTCTTTCCTCACCTCTGTGCGCTCCTCTGCTTTTCCAACCTCTTCTTTTACAACTGCTTCAGCTCGTATTTCTCTTTTTAACTCCTGGCGAGCAATGTCATCTTCCTCAATTCTCTTTTTTCTATCTCTCTCTTCTCGGTCTTTTTTGTCCTTTGCCTCACGGCTTTCAGCATGCTTTTCTTGTGCATCCATGAAGCCCTTGAGTGCTGCTTCCTCTGCTGCACGCTTCAAAGCATCTTTTTGCTCTTGGTCTTTCTGTTCTTTAGGAGTCTTTGGAGCTACTGCTACAGACTCTGTAGGAGAAGCCTCTGGTGGTGGCGGTGCCGTTTCAGCTTTGGCTGCTTCAACCTGCTCTTTCACCTCAGCAGATTCTGTTGCCACTTCGTTAAAAACTTTTGCCGCCTCTATAAAAACAGCCGGGGCAATCGAGGCGATATGGATTTCTTTGATGGCTTTACCCGCTTCTGCATCTGCCTGCACCGTGCCGGCAATTGCGATCTTTTTCTCACCATTCTTCCCCTTTAAAGTAAACTCCCCATTTCGCACCTTTGTCAGAATCTCATCAGAGGCAAAATACTGGGCGTCCCCATTTCGGATCTTTTCTCTATAGACGACCTGCTGCTTTTCAATCTGGATAGCAAGCACGTGAATGGCATCTCCATATATGGTATGGCGCTCTTGCGCAGGAAGCTCCTGCATCCGCAGGTTGATATCTTTCATTTGAACAACAAATTCATGAGAAAAAAAGCGCAGCTTTCTCACCGTTCCATCTCTGTCATTACCGATATTAATGGATGAGCTCTCTCCGGAAATAATAGCATCGAGCTGCTTTCTGAACTCTTGTGAAGAGGCGATCTCTTTACCTATATCTGCAACTGCACTAAGAAATCGCTGCTCTGGATTTTGCATACTACTTTGCATACGTACAGATGCCATATAATGCCCTCCCATCTATAAACTTTATAATACGTATCAATCTAAATTATATCAACAATATTTTTTAATCGTGATTTTCCTTGAAATAATAGGCGCCTTCGACAATGTAGGGCTCAAAGGAGAGTCCGTATGTCGCATATCAAAATTCCTTCTTGGCTCGAGCTTTTACCGTTTATTGAGCCGGAGGCAAAAAAGCCAGACACCGACCAACATACCTTTTGGAAAGAACAGGCGCTTCGCTTCGGGTTTGACACTCGCACGATGCAGCAGAGTACTGCTCCTATAGATAATCGCTGGAAAAGCTTCTTTTTCGAAAAATTATTTGTCTATACGCTCAAAAAAGCCAACTGGAACCTCAGTAACCTGAAAGCGTGGGAAAAGAATTTCTGGAAACAGAATGGCACCTATATTGAAACACTGGAACTTCATGCGCCTCCCCTCACAATGTGCGTCCTCGAAACAATCCTGCAGTGGCTGAGCAACCTCAAAGTACTCGAGCTTCGCAAATGCAACCTCCTCATGCAGGAGGCTACTACCACGGGTATATCGCCTCCGGTTTTGCAAAAACTGCATACCGTACGTATGCACGATCTCCACATCGTCTCCGCAAAAGCGCTTACCTTTATACCGGACCAGATCAACACCATCCACCTCGAGCACTGCAGAAGCCTCTGCTCGGAATTTATGCATCGACTCTCTACACTCAAGCAGCTCTCCTCGCTCACCCTTAAATCGTGCCCAACAGTCGAGCAGTGTGCAATCGGCAGACTCCCCTCACAGCTTCTCGAAGTAGACCTCAGCGGCTCCGGTAGAGCCCTTCAGCCCGACTCTCTTGCGCTTTTGCCAAAAGGACTGCAGGTACTTAAGCTCAATGGCTGGGACCTCTGCTCCGATAGAGAGCTTTTACACCTACCGCCCCATTTGCATACCCTTGAAATCGGAGGATGGTCCCTCACAAGAGCTGGCCTTGAAATCATCGGCAGACTCCACCTTACCCATCTTAACTTGACCGGATGCGCCTGTGACACCTTTTACGACGGCCTTTCCCTACTACCAAAAACACTCATCAGCCTTAATTTGTCGCAAAACGATCTCTGCTCAGATGATTTTTCGCACCTGCACACACTAGAGTCTCTCCAAGAGCTTATCATTGAATATGGCGCCGCCTTTGATGCTGTGTTCGATGAGCCTTTCGACTTCCCCTCAAACCTCAATACTCTTTTTCTCTCTCACTCCGGACCGCTATCCAAAAAGGCAATTGAATCGCTGCAGCGGCTCACCCACCTCAAAAAGCTGTCACTTGCCGCGTGCGAAATTGAAAATAGCGACCTTGAATGGCTACCACAGAACTTAGAAGAGCTCGATCTCTCGCTTTGCCCGCAAGTCAGCGATCTTGGCCTCACCTTCTTGATCAACCACAGCAGCCTTTCCTCTCTTACGCTCGAAGGGTGCGAACAGATACGAGGATCGGGATTTTCCTCTCTTTGCCCATCCATTAAAAAGCTCTCCCTTCGAGGGTGCAATAGACTTTCAGGAAAAAGCTTAGTGATGCTTCCTACAGAGCTTGAAGAGCTCTTTTTAGACCACTGCAGCCTCATTGCAACAAGCGATATCCGAGCTCTCCCCTCTACGCTCCAGGCACTGACGCTCACCGGATGCTGCGATCTTACCGACGAGGTGATCTACTTTCTGAGCGCTCTTCCCCTTCTCCATACAATTGGCCTACAAGACTGTAAAGAGGTAAGTGAAGAGAGCGCTACACAGTTTTTCCGCAATAACTTCGAAGGCACCATCCACATCGCAAGCCAGATTGAACACCATCCACCTCTATCGACAATAAAAAAATTGACAAATTTTAAAGCAAAAATTATTCAAAGATTTAAAACACCATCTTAAAAGGAAGACCAAAATGAAAAAGCTCTTTTATCTTTTTATTCTATCCATTACCGTTACTCCTCTGGCAGCAGATGTCGACCAGAGCGACATACGTCGCCAAGAACTGCAAAGAGAGATACGAAACCAGCAGATTCGTCAGCGCCAGATCAACCAGCAAGAGATTAACGCCGCTGAGCGCCGAGTACAGATCCGCAAAGAAGAAGAGCAGAAGGCTCAAAACAACAAAGATATTACTCAGCAGCAGGTAGAGCAGTCTCAAAAACAGGCAGCGATTAACAAAGAGGAAGAAGCAAAATCAAATGGGGGAAACTAACGGAATTCTTCTGGTTAATACAGGAAGCCCTGCTTCCTGTACTCCTGCAGATGTCTATCGCTATCTCACACAGTTTTTACTAGATGCTCGTGTGATCGATCTGCCCTACTGGGTCAGACAGCTCCTTGTACGGGCCATACTCGTCCCCTTCAGATACAGAAAGTCGGCTAAGGCCTATGAAAACATATGGACCGAAGAGGGCTCTCCCCTGCTTGTAAACAGCAAAGCACTCTCTATACAGCTACAAGAAGCACTTGGCCCCTCCGTCCATGTAGCCATCGGCATGCGCTATGGCTCACCTTCCATTCGCGATGGACTCGAATCTCTTCGCGCAAAGAGGGTAAACAGTATCGTTATCGCGCCTCTTTTTCCGCAACAGGCCTCTGCTACCACAGGTTCCGTTATCGAAGAGGCCATGAACGTGATGCGAGACTGGGTTGTCTTCCCACAGGTGCGTTTTCTCACCGAGTTTGCTACCCATCCACGCTTTTTGGATGCCTGGGCAGAAGTGGGCCGCGCTTTTGATTTCTCTCAGTACGACGAGATCCTTTTTAGCTTCCATGGCCTTCCTGAGCGCCACATCAAAAGAGCAGAAAAATTTTTATGTTACAAGGCGCAATGCTATGCTACTGCTGAGGGCATCGCTACAAGGCTCGCACTGCCCCGTTACACCATCTGCTTCCAGTCACGCCTCGGCGTAGATGCCTGGATCAAACCCTATACAGTAAACATAATCGAAGACTTGGCGCGAAAGGGCACGAAAAAAATATGCATCTTTGCCCCTTCCTTTATCGCAGACTGCCTTGAGACTACGTATGAACTTGGTATTGAATATAACCATCTCTTTACAAGCCTTGGTGGAACAAAAATTGACCTCGTACCGAGCCTGAACACCCATCCGGCCTGGATACAGGCACTTACTGAGATACTAACATGATAAAAAAACTATGGGGAAACATCCTTCAAGCGAGCCGCGTGCTCTATTTTCGAGTGCAGAGCGATCTCTGCTTTCTTCGCGCATCGTCGCTCTCTTTTCAGTCGGTGCTCTCCATCGTCCCGGTGCTCGCCGTCATGTTTGGCATTGCAAAGGGCTTTGGGGTTGAAGGCAATCTTGAAAATATCTTGAGATCAGAATTTAAAGACCAGCAAGAGGTAATTACCTACTTTATCCAGTTTGGACACACCCTTCTTGTAGAGACGCAAGGAGGCATTATTGCCGGTATCGGAAGTATTGTGCTTCTCTTTACGGTGATGAAGCTTCTTTCAAATATCGAAGACTCGCTCAATACTATGTGGGGAATAAAGTATGGCAGACCTCTATCGAGAAAGGCAAGCGACTACCTGGCGCTGATCCTGGTCTGTCCTATCCTCCTCGTTGTCTCGAGCAGTATCACTGTTTTTGTCACCTCTAATCTGCAAAGGCTCTCCGCTGCCGAGGCAGTGGGAGGGCAAGTTGGCCCTCTCATTGCTCTGGGAATACCCCTCATCGCCTATCTCGTGAGCATGGCCCTCTTTACACTGGTCTACATTGTCATGCCCTATACAAAGGTAAAAATTGGCTCGGCACTGCTAGCAGGTTTTTTTGCAGGATTTGCCTACCAGGTGCTCCAAGCAACCTATATTTCTACCCAATTAAAAATCAGTAATGCCGGCGCTATTTACGGAAGCTTTGCGGCTCTCCCCCTCTTTTTGATGTGGCTCTACCTGAGCTGGCTTATCTTCTTGGTAGGAGCTGAAATTGTGGTCATTCACCAAGAGCAGTTGTGGGATCCTGAGCTTGTAGCGCTCTCTCGCAACCTTTCGCCCTGTGAGGTACAACTTGCAAGTCTTGCCTGCGTGAAAGCTGCTGTAGATGCCTTCTCGCGATCTGAGCCCCTCTACATCAAAAACCTTGCCCTGCTTTTGAAAATGCCGGAGCGCATCTGTATAGAACTTGCTCAAGATCTCTTCCAGGCAAATCTTTTGCTGAGGACCTCGATCCAGGAGGGGGAAGAGACAGCCATCATACCGGCCAAAAGCCCGGAAAATTTCAGAGTGCTCGATGTGCTTGTCGCACTAGAAGGCAAAAATAATTTGACCTCTGATGCCATCAAGCAGTTTGAACAGCTCATGCAGCACATTAAGGAGTATCTTTCTTCGCATGAGCTCAACACGCTCCTCAAAGACCTAGTCCCAAACGCCGCCAATACTTCTAATAAGTGAGATCGTGGTTGAGTATTGAGACCTTTTCACCTGAATGGCGAGCCTCTCAGCTGCCATCATTGTCGCTTCTTCAACAGTCACCACAAGGTAGTTTTCAAGGCCCATGCGATAGCGCATATTGGCGATATCGTAGGCCTCTGTAGAGGCGGCTGCCTCCCTTTCAAGGTGGTAGAGCTGCTTTGCCACAGCATCGACGGAATAGATAGCATCTTCTACCTCTTGGTATGCTACAAGAACAGTGTTGATATAGCTTGCAACCTGCTGCTTGTACTGCGCAATCGCCTGGTCGATAGTGCTTGAAATCTTACCTGCGGTAAAGATAGGAGTTACCGCATCAATCGCTGCAAGCCATGTACGGCTTTTCCACTTGAAGAGCTTATTTGCCTTGCTCGCGGCAAACCCATAGTCAAGAGTGATGTTAAAATCGGGGAAATATTCGGTCTTTGCAACGCCCACATTCCAGGCTGCAGCATCCATAAGGTCGATCTGCTGGCGCACATCGGGCCGCTGTTTCATCACCTCTACCGGCACTGCCGCAGGAATGACCGGTAGCAAGGGAAGCGTATCGATAGGCTTCAAGGTAAAACTTGACGCTGGCACGCCAATAAGCTCGGCGAGTGAGTGCTCAGCAAGCTCTCGGAGGCGCTTTACATCCTCAAGGGCTGCCTGCGTGTCCTCTGCCTGAGCGTCTGCCTGACTGACGGGCAACTTATTAATGAGGCCGACATTGTACTGCTGGTCATTAAGCGTATAGTTTTTTACGTTGGCAGTAATTTGACGAGAGATAATGCCGATTTCTGTATCGTAGGTGCGCACCTGCAGATAGGTGTCGGCCACACTTGTCGTTAAGAGCAGCAGTGCCGTCTGGACATCTTCCTGCTCAGCTTTTACCTGGCTCTCCGCTGCCTCCATTGCCTGCCAGTTCTTTCCCCAAAAATCGAGCTCATAGGTAAGTGTTGGAAGGATCGAAAGGTCATTTACGATTGGATTTGGTTTTGTCACCTTAAGAGCCGGTGTTGGGCATGGGCAGACGGGAGCTACTGGTGTGGGTCCCATAGTCCGACCGTTTCCGGCCATGCCGGCAGATGCTGCTGCAGGCGTTATGCTTGCCGTCGGCGGTGTCTCGACTAATGAAATGTTCCCTTGCGGCACAAGCGTCAGATTTTCAGAAAAGCGCTGTCTACTGGCATCGGTATTGAGGTTAATCTGTGGAAAGAGCGCAGAGAGGTTAATTCCATACTGCGCATAGGCCTGTTCTAAGCGAGCGAGCGCTGCCTGGACGGTTGGGCTGTTCTTTATTGCCTCTGCTTCCAGGTCATCCAAAATGGGATCGTTAAAAATCTTCCACCAAGGCCGAAAGGAGGTCTTCTCAAGCATCAGTTCCGGCTCTGGGCAGACCGGACCACTCTTTGGCAGGGCCTGGGGCGACTTCCACTCTTCTGCCTTAGGGGTATTGAGAGGAGGTCGATTGTAGCTCTGCACGCAGGAGGTACAGAGCAGCAGAATGTAAATAATTTTTTTCATAGGACCTGATTCAGGGTTACATGAAAGCTCCTTGTACCTAGGATACAGTATTAATGGAAATCAAAAATAGCCGAAGTTGGTATACTAGATCAAAAACGGGGGTATCTAATGTCTGTTGAGTTTGAAAGAAGTGTCTATCTGACAATAATAAAAGAG
>JAFEGS010000604.1 GCA_018239705.1 Verrucomicrobiota bacterium
TCCACTATACGCAAAACAAACTCCCCAAATTTTTTGTAAAAATCGCTAAAGACAATTACATCACCCCTATTTGGGTCGTGAATGATTCTTACATGCAGTGGAGTATCGGCCTGCTCTGCATTCTTCATCTCATGAAGGATCTCCTTTCCAAGGAGTTGTCCCTCGACATGAATAATGTCGTCCTCTTGTTTTACTTGTAAAATCTGCGGCTTGAATTCCTCGAGTTTGTTACCGTTAAAGGCGTTATCGGCAAGCTCCTGAGCACGAATTTGGGCAGTTTGAAGAGAGTTGATCTCATTGGCCATTGGTTCTTCGGGCTGCTCTGCGGCGGAATTGCTCTTCTGTGCCATAAAGTATCTCCTAAAATAGTCCTGATTGTGTGATATGGACTTCCTATACTTCTTCAATGTAAATCAATCAAGGTAAATTTTGCACTAATCTGAGCGCTGTTGATAAATCTCCTTGACAAGAGAAATCCTACAATCTATCTGTTTGATTGAAACAGCGAGGCTTGTACGCGAGTGGATGAATTTCTTATATTATTATTTTTATTTGCCATTGGACTTGTCACGGGTGCAATTGGCTCGATTTCAGGAGGTGTTATCATGATGGCAGCACCAATCCTCGCATCATTCAACATGCCCTTAGCTAATGCCATAGCAACAGCCCGGATTGCATCCATCGGCTCTATAACCGGAGGGCTTATTCAGTTCCATCAAGCAGGAAAGGTAAAGTATACGCTTGCAGCTGAAATGATGCTTTGGAGCATTTTAGGAGCAGTTATAGGTGCTCATATGCTGTTCAGTGTTCCGGAAACTGATCTTGGAATATATGTGGGGCTACTTATGCTCTTTCTTTTATGCTTTGGATTTGTTAAAGACCGTATTAGCATTCCAAAAACCTGGTCACTTCCCTTACGCCATACTCTAGGTCGATTTCTTTTTTTTCTATCGGGTATTATCGGCGGCTTTTTGGGGGGACAAGGAATCATTAGTTCGTTTCTGCTCATGCATGTTTTTCAATTGAGTCCCTCAGAATCAATTGGCACACGAAAAGCTATTAGCATGGCTGTCGCATTCACGGCCATGTTCATTTATGCCCTGTGGGGGGAAATATACTTGGTGTATGGGCTTGCGATGTTTTTCGGTTCTTTTCTTGGTGCGACATTCAGCTCGAAATGGATTCTTCAACGCCAAGAAAGCACAGTGATGCTCATTCTAAACATTGTCATTATCATCTTAGCAATAAAACTCTTATTTTTTACTTGAATCGCTCTCTTTCGAATATTTGCTTGCACAATTTCTCCGGTACAGGTAAAGAGAAGATAGTCGAAAACTTTGTTCTCAAATTAACCTGAGTAAAATATGATGGAAATCAAAGAAGAGTCCAATAGACTAAGCCGCAAGTCGCAACTTATCGAAGTTCTTGTATTTCTATTCCTTATCGTTCCTTCTCTTGTGTTTTCATTTTACCATGGAAAGGAAGCCGTTGAGGGGAACTTTAACATTCTGGCAATTTTTACTGTTTTTCGTGATTTGGGACTGCTCTTTCTTATTCTCTTTTTTCTTTGGCGCAACGGTGAATCTCTAGAAATGATTGGATTGCACTGCAAGAACTTCTGGAAAGAATTAGGTTTAGGGGTCCTCTTATTCATCCCATGCTTCATTGGCATGGGGTTTCTCGAAAAAGAGCTGCAGATATTAGGGTTTTCCTCCCCACAAATTCCACTGCAAGATGTGTTTAAGATCGACAACTGGATAAACTTTATTTTTGGATTTATTTTGGTCGTAGTCGTTGCCTTCGTGGAGGAAATAATTTTTCGAGGATATCTTATACTACGCTTCCGTACACTATGCAGGAGCGCTATAGCAGCCGTACTTTTATCCTCGTTCATTTTTTCTCTAGGACATGGCTATGAAGGCAATAGTGGGGTAATTACTGTGGGCGTAACAGGATTAATCTTGGGTAGCATTTATGTCTGGAGAAAAAGCCTCGTTGCACCTATCACAATCCATTTTTTGATTGATCTGATAAATGTTTTGCTTCTCTCCTTTTACACCGCAGGATAATTCACCATTAACCTGGCATAATGTATGGAAATTTTTCAATCACTCGTTGTATTGTTGTTCATTGCGACCCTTGTAATCGGAATTGTACAGAAAATCCATATCGCATATCCCATCGCACTCTTATTCATAGGGTTAGCTTTAGGTTTTGTGCCCGGCATAAAGGTCATTTCCTATGATCCAACCCTATTATTAGCTATCGTCCTTCCCCCTATACTCTACTACGGGGCTTTTTCAATAGCATTTCGAGAATTCAAAGAAAATATTAAAGAGATCGTTGCTCTGGCAATAGGACTCGTCATTTTTACAACACTCATAGTTGCCCTTATTTTTAAGCAATGCTTCCCTGAATATCCTTGGGAAGTTGCCTTCGCCTTTGGTGCAATTATTTCTCCCACAGATGCTGTGAGTGCGACGACGATCATGAAAAGATATTCCCTTAGATCACGCCTTCTGACAATTATAGAGGCTGAAAGCATGATTAACGACGCCTCAGGTTTGGTACTGTACACCCTTGCAGTGTCGGTGATTCTTTCAGGGACATTTTCGTTTACGAACGCAGGTTTTGAGTTTGTAAAAATTACCTGTGGAGGCATCTTAGTTGGAATCATACTTGGTTTTTTGTTTCAAAACCTTTCTAGAAGGTTCTTTAATCCTATTGTCGGGGTGCTCTTTTCATTTCCAATTCCCTTTGCTACCTATATTCTTGCAAATTATTTACAAGTTTCCGGAGTACTCGCAGTTGTCGTAAACGGTTTGATTGGTTCCGGAATTCTTGCAAGACACCCGGCCTCTCTTCGAAGAATCCTTGGCTTTGCCTCCTGGGACATTTTCATCATTCTCATGAACTGTTTTGTATTTATGATTATAGGCCTCGAGCTTCAAGCCCTACTCCGTGTAATGCCGGTAAAGCAACTTTCGATCTATATCGGCTATGCTCTTATTATTACATTGGCACTGATAGCAATTCGTCTATTGTGGGTGTACATAACCTATCTTGGCAAAAAGCAGCCTATGAAAGGCGAAGCTACCATTATTGGGTGGTCAGGGATGCGCGGTATTATTTCTCTAACGGCAGCACTTGCCCTTCCTAGGAGCATAGAGGGAAGAGATATAATTATTTTTATTACATTTACGGTAATCTTGCTTACTTTGTTATTGCCCAGCTGTACGTTAGCATGGCTCATTCGCTATTTGCATATGGATCAGCCACCTGATCTTCGTGGGGCTTCCGAAGCAAGAAAGCACTTGGCAGAGATAGCCATCGAAAAATTAAAAGAGTTGCATGAGGCAGAAAAGATATCTGAAGAAGAATTAAATTATCTTTCAAATTACTTTTCCTTGCACCCACATATTTATGAATCCTTTTATAAAGATCTATCCAATATCGAAAGAGCAAGGCTGAAGATTTTTGAATTACAGCGAAATAGGCTTTTAGAAATGTGGGAGCAGCAAAAAATCGATGATCGAGTGTTTCGTCACTTAGAACATGAGCTAGATCTTGAAGAAACCCAACGAGCCCGAGCCGAGCTATAGCTATACAATCAGTAGTTCTTGTGAGAGGACGGGAGCCGAAAGGCTCCCTCCTGCTCGGCCTTAAGTTTTTAATGTTTCGATTTCGATCTGTCGCGTTTAGCAATATCTTCACCAATCCTTCTTGCAAGCATGTAGGCGCAAGCCTGTGTGTTGCCGTCCGGAATAAAGGGAGCAATGGAATCGTCAATAACACGAAGTCTTTTTACTCCAAAGACTTTACCACGCTTATCTGTGACACCATCACGATCACTACGTCCCATCTGACATGATCCTGTCCAGTGGTGTGTGTGATCAAGAGTGCTGAGTATATAGGCTTCTAAAGCAGCATCATCATCAATGACCGCCTCAGAAGGAGCTACCAAGTTGTATAAAGGATCATTGGCATTGAGCTGATTAGCTATCTCTTTTATATATACTCTAAATATCTCTTTAAATGTTTCCAAATCAGCCGGATTTGAAAATGCTCTATCGTCAACCAAGGGGATTTGGAAGGGGTCACTACTCTGAATAGCTACAACACCTCTACTCTTAGGTTGTGAAGCAATGATTGCTATCACAAAACTCCCCGGTTCCGGTGAGACACCAATGAGCTGTACACCTCGTAGACCACGTGGACTTACATTATCAGCTTCAGCCGGATCACGTAAGAAAGCTCCGCCTACATACAGAGCATCAGGATCACTCGCAGGAACTCCAACATCGTTTGGGTTTGCAGTCAATACCGCTACGGTAGTGAGCTGATTGACGAGATTGTTTCCCACATTATGATTGTCAAAAAGGACTTTAACTCCTGCACATTCCAAAACGCTTCTTGGCCCTATTCCGGAAAGCTGAAGTAGACAAGGGCTATAAATGCCTGCACAAAGAATGACTTCTTTATCGGCAAGCACCTTTATAGATTCCCCATCCTGCAGCGCTTCAACACCAATGGCCTCTTTTTCTTTATTGAAAAGCACTCTCAGAGCCGTTGTTTTGTCTAGAACGCGAAGCTGTCTGCCATCTTTTCCTGTATTATCACTTCGAAGAACAGGGTGTAAGAAGGCCGTGGATGAGCTTTCTCGATTACCGTTTGGCTTTTGGCTAAGTTGCCAGCGGGTAAATGGCCCTAGTTCTGTTTGAGGGATGTTGTAGTCTAGAATCTCTGCAACACCTGTGGATTCGGCTACAGCATTAACAAACTTTGTGGCCATTGACGTGGGAACAGCAGGTGCCTGACGAACATCAACAGCCCCGCTTTCCCCTCTCTCATGGCGCTCTGTCGTTTTGCCGTTGTACTTTTCTACCTTTTTGAAAGCTCTTCGGATTTTTTCCACTGACCAAAAGCTGCCAAGTTTGTCTTCCCACTTATCATAAAGCTGATTAGTGCCTTCAACATACTGCTCTCCATTGATTGACGTACCTCCGCCAAAAAGACGGCCCGTGGTATAGTTAAACACAACGCCGGGTGCATTCTCCTGCACCACTTGCTGTAGCTGATAAAAATATTGAGGGAAAAAGTTTGATTCAAGGATTGGTGCAAATTGAGAATCTTTGATAGGCGTGTCGTTATCGTGGTTTGCACCTGCTTCCAGGACAATAACTGATATTTCATGATTATCAGATAGGATCTTTGCGACCTCTGCACCTGCTGCCCCGACTCCCACAATCACATAGTCTGCTTTATAGACCTTCTCTGCTCCGGACACGGGGCTTAAAAGCGACGTAAAAGCAAACGCCCACATGGTAAAAATAGTGCGCATCATAGTACCTCTTCGGTTAAATGTTTTTCATTCCCCCAGGTAGCAGATATTCTTTTATTGATAAAGCCTTTTGTTATATCGTAAGTCCTTAAAAAGTTATATCAGCTTGTTGTAGAACCAGGCAAGAAGATATAAACCGATAAAGACATCAAAGAAGCCGTAGATCAAGCCAACAATACTTCCCCCCCAAGAAATGGAGTATCCGGGATAGACTCCTTGCATAGTTTGCAAAAAAAGTTCTGCATAACCCGTGTGGATTGAAATGATGGTCGTGACAAACATACAGAGGGCCCAAATGACTCCTCCTGCTAAACCTAATTTTGATGGAACTAACATACACTCTTCTCTCTTTCTTCATAGATTAATTAGTGTGTAACATCTTTAAATGTAATATTGTACTTAGAATGAACTTGTTCAACTTTTGCATCGGAAAGTAGCTGATCAAGGGATGCTATAAGAGGTAATGGAAGTTCATTTCTTCCTTGAATTTGATGTAGAACATCAAAGACTTTCAAAGTTTCAGGGTTATGTGATGGCAAAATCACGATATTTCCCTCTTTCGATGGTGTGGTTTTGAAAAGTACCTTTGCTTGTATGAGATCACCGATGAGTTCGGTGATCAGATGCTCAGGCATGCGCAACCTGTCTGCAAGTGCTTTGATAAACATTGGTTCATTTTTCAAATTGGCATCCACAGTTACTTTTACGCAGGCAAGATAGAGGAGCTCGCGCTCGTACATTGTCAGTTTGTGAAAGGGAGCATAGATTTGCGGATCCCAAAGCCGCTCCTGATGGATTACCACAATTTCAGCCCCGATTAAAAAGATCGCCCAACTTAAATAAAGCCAGCCCATAAAGAGAGGGAGTGCGGCAAAACTGCCGTAAATGGTTCCGGCATGGCTAACCTGAATCTGGATGCTGATGTAGGTCTCTTGAAAAATTTGGTAGCACACACCGGCGCAAACTCCGGCCACGAGGCTCGAACTCAATTTCACTTTTGTGCGAGGCATAACGAAGTAGACCAATGTAAAGAGCAGTGTGCTTACGACATAGGGAATCAAAAATATTAAAAAGAGGAAAAATGACCCAACATGTTCCGGCAGATACATGGAGGTTGAAATTTGATTTAGTTTGCCTGTGACATAAACCGTAGCGCTACTCGAGGCGACTATCAGGACCGGACAGATCAAAATCAGAGCTAAGTAGTCGGATAATTTTCGCAATAGCGGCCTGCCATATTGGACACCCCACATGTTGTTCAGTGCATTTTCGACGTTCGTAAAGAGGCGCACGACAGTTATGAGAAGAGCAATTATGCCGATTCCGGCGATGAGGCTACCTTGAGTCTCTTGCAAAAGCCGTTCGCTAAACCGGATGAAGTAATTGATAACCTCTTGCTGATCGCGAAATTCCTCTTTGATTACATTTAGTAAGAGGGTTTCTAGCCCAAACCCTTTTGCAACACCAAATATAACGGCAAGTAAAGGGACGATAGACATAAGAGTTTGGTAGGTAAGCGACGAAGCTCGAAGGAATGTCTGATCAAAACCAATACGAAAATATATGATTTTAGCTGTCCGAACGATTCTTTGCCACATTCTTTCAAAAAAATATTTACTCATACTGCACTCGGCAATTTTGCATTTTTTGCTTTAGTTTTAAAAATATACCTTATCAGATTTTGGTTAAAGAAAAAAATGAAACGCTCGTCAGCAGTGAAACTTTTATTTTTTAATGCGAGTCAAATTAACGCACAGCTTCAGCGCCGCTGTGATCCGATTAATGAACAACCATACTCCAAGAATACCGTTTACCCAACTTTGCCACATAAAAACCTCCTTGATATTGAATGTCAAAGCCTATTCGTACCTATAGACTATAGGCTTTTTTTGTAAACAGAAACGTCTCGACTTTGTACAACTTATTATTTTTATCTTTCAATTTTTTCCCTGGTAGCCTAAATGGATGGGAGAGTGTAAGACAGTTATTTGATAGGGGAAAGCCATGAAAAATTTACTCTGTCCCTTACTAGCCCTTTTTCTTGTTCGTTTTTGACGGCAGATTCGAATGGTACTGAATTTCATTGATTTACTCTTTGGGTTATTCATCCTCCCGTTTATCCTGTGAAGAAGGTGAGGAGGGTGAGGCCCAACTCAAAAACAGGTACTTAAAGCGAAAAATATTATAAATCGCAGCCAAGGCGATTACAATGTAGGCAACTGAGGCTTTTGCACTTTCAAGTCAAAAAATAAATTTTATGATATCAAAGTGAAAAATCCCCTCGAGAGCCATATTGATCCCACCGATGATGAGCAGGATCATTGCAATTGCATCAAAAATCTTCATAACATAATACCTTTTTCTTTACGTTTATAATTTTTCACACTTTTACCCCAAATGGTTCAAGAATTGGGGTATAAACATCAACCTAAACATTTTAAGACTAATTGTATATCATGAAATTATTGACGATAAGAAGAGTTTTGCGGCGTTTACGCCACACATGCCGTGTACTCCTCCTCCAGGAGGGGTCGAGGCAGAACAGAGATAGACGTTTTTAAGAGGCGTTCGGTATGGCTTTATGCAGGAAACCGGTCGAAAAAACTGCTGGATGAGATTGCTTGCGCCACCGTTTATGTCTCCCCCAACATAGTTGGGATTCTCCCTTTCCATATCCTGTGCATTTTTTATGCTTCGAGCCAAGATGCAATCAGTAAATCCCGGAGCAAATCGCTCAACTTGCCTTTCAATGCTCTCAGTCATGTCAAGGCATGAGCCATTGGGAACGTGGCAGTAGGCCCAGGCAGTCTCCTTTCCGGCGGGTGCCCGTGTTTTATCAAAGAGACTTGGCTGGACAAGGAGAACAAAGGGCTTTTCAGGATGTTTTCCATTTGAAACGAGTTTTTCACTCAATGTAATCTCATCATGCATCCCTCCCACATGCACGGTGGCAGCACGAAAAACATCTTTTGCCTTCCAGGGAATGGGAGATGATAGCGCCCAATCAATTTTAAAGACGCCCGGTCCATAGCGAAACTTTTTTAGCTTTCGCGTATAGCAATCCGGAAAACGGTCTTGAACGATGTCTAAAAGGCATTTTGTCGAGACATCAAAAAAGATGGCACGCGATTTGGGAAGTTCATCGAGCGTCTTGATGGGAGTATTGAGCACGATGTGGCCACCGAGTGCTCGATAATAGGATAGCAGCGCATCGGCAAATTTTTGAGAGCCTCCTTTTACAATGGGCCAGCCAAACACATGGCCTGAAAGAGCAAGGACAAGCGCAAATGCTGCTGTCAGTGATGCATCTAAAGGGAGCATGGAATGGGCTGCAATGCCGGAAAAGAAGCTTTTAGCTATTTCATGCTTAAAATATTTATTTACAAAACCTTCGGATGATCTCACGGCATTCACGGCAAAGGAAAGAAGGGCCCAAAAGTATTTGGGAAAATGCAGAGGGGCTAAGATATCCTCCACGATGTATTTCCAGTTTGCTGCCAATGGTTTACATATTTTTATATAGGAAAAAGCATCGCCGCCAAGAGTGTTTGCCGTAGCATCAATGGACTGTTCTAAGAACGATACTCGCCCATCCTCAAAAGGATGGGCAAGGAGTGCGTCCGGATGGATCCATTCAAGGCCGTGCTGGAATAGTGGAAGCAAGGAAAAAAAGGGAGATCCTATTCCAAAGGGATAGACTGCCGAACATATATCGTGGATAAAGCCCGGAAGGGTAAGCTCAGCGGAGCGCATGCCCCCACCCACTGTTTGTTTTGCTTCAAATAAGACTGTCGATAAGCCTGCCTGTTGCAGTGTAATGGCGCATGCAAGCCCATTTGGGCCCGATCCTACGACAACTGCATCGTATCCATTATCAAAATTTTTTTTTATGTCTAGAATCCCTAGGTGTCATGAATTTGGATACTTTTTGGCCTTGAATTTCTTGATCGATATACAGTTTTGTTACGTGCAGACTATAATCTTATTTTTGAAAGTTGTTTTCATAACCTTTCTCCTGTGTTAGGAACCTTCCCTTTCGTTATCATTAAAATATTTTTTTTACTATAAAAATATTCTTACTGCTTGCCATAAAAAGAACACTTGGCTAAGGTTCCGTATGCATGAAAATAACGGAGAAGAATTATGAAAAAATTAATTAAACAAAAAGGAATTAAAATCCATTTTCAAATAGTCAATTATGGCAGTGATCTCTATAAAAAATCAGTGTCACTTCGCGAAGAGGTCCTCCGAAAACCTCTCGGTCTTATTTTTACCAAGAAAGAGTTAGAACTAGAAAAAGAGCATATCCATATAGCCGGATTCTATGGACATGAACTGTGTGCAACAGCTCTTTTAGCACCTCACGGAGATGAACTAAAATTGCAAAGAGTAGTCACAAAGGCTCATTTGCAACGCAATGGCATTGGAACGGAAATGATGCGATTCTGTGAGGAATATGCTAGTAAACACGGCTACAAGTCGATTTTTTGTCATGCCAGAGAAGCCGCAATCCCCTTCTACTTAAAAAATAGGTATGTTTTGGAGGGAGAGCCCTTTGAAGAAGAAGGGCTTCAACTTCACAAGATGCGACAAGTCCGCTCACCCTTCAGGCGCTGCTTCGCTTCTTTTTCACTCAAGTCTTAGAATAGATCTTGAAGAAAGGGAAGGTGGTGGTCGTTTTGGAATACCTCACACAATATTGGCGGAGCATTAATCCCCCTTATTGTTGGGCTATTCAAAAAGTCCGCGATAAAAGTCGAAGGGACCTTGTTGCATTAACCACCGATTGACCGTTGGACATATAGCTTCTCTTGACATTAAAAATAAAACTATATATTTGTAGCGTTTGAGAAGGGAGTTTTCTGTTTATGCTAAAACGAGCTTGGGCATTTTTGCTCGATCATTTCAAAAAAGGGGGACGCATCGTCGTTTTGTCTTTGCGGGGCTTCCACAGAGATGATTGCTACACCAAAGCCTCCGTTCTCTCTCTATATACCCTCCAGTTTATTGTCCCCTTCTTAGCACTGCTCTTTGGTATTGCCAAGGGATTTGGCTTTATGGAGTATTTAGAAGGCCTGATCTCTCGCACATTTCAAGAAGAAAAAGAGGTCGTCGTCAATATCATCACCTTTGCCCTGCAAATACTTAACCAAAGTAGCGAAGAGGTTATTGTTGGAATAGGCATCATATTTCTCATTTGGGCAAATATCGGTCTCCTCTCCTTTACAGAACAGACGCTCAATGCCATTTGGAAAATCCATACCGAACGACCCTTTATACGAAAAATAGCAGACTATCTTGCTATTATCATCTTGTGCCCTCTTGTGTTTATTGCTTCTTGCAGTATGACGGTCTATGTCAATTCAGTTATTGTCAATATGCAAAAGTATCCTATCTACACAATAATTCAAGAGGGTATAAATTTTTTAATAACTATATCACCGTTTATCTTGAGCTGCCTTTTACTCTTTTTGATTTATCTGTTAATACCATATGCCAGATTTAGAGTTTGGCCAAGGATTTTAAGCGCAGTAATTTTTGGGATCATTTTGCAATTATGGCAGATACTATTTCTTCAATTCCAGATTCAGATATTTAACAATAGCGTTGTCTATGGCGCTTTTACACTTATTCCTGTTTTATTAATTTGGCTGCAAATCAGCTGGATGATTATTTTAGTGGGTGCAGAGCTTGCCGCTTCAATAGAAAATGTCTATTTTTATGAGGTTGCAGAAGCCCAAGAGAAGATCAAGAATATCTCACAGTTTGAACTGGGCTGCTTGATACTCTACCATTTCTTCGAAGCCTTTTATACTGAAGGACTTCCTTTAAGTGCCGATCAGATCGGGAAGCACTTACGCATACCAATAGATGTGACAAAACAGCACCTTGACCTATTTGTAAAAGGTAATATTTTAACGCCTGTCGAAATAAAGGGCGGTGTTCTAGGCTACCTTTCCACGAAAGACCCAAAGACATACACCCTGAAGACCATTATCGACATTATGACTGAAAACATGCATCAAAAAATCAAGGTTGAAGACTCTCAAACCCTGCGCAAGATCTGCACTGTGCTCAACCACATGGACAAGGAGCTTGAAAGCTCTCAGGCAAATATTAAGCTCGTAGACCTCATGACGGTACCGGAGTAAAGACAGATGAATAATCACTCACTCTCTCCCTTCAAACCCTCCCCCTTCTTCTACTTGAACATCAGTCAGTTCTTAAGTAACCTCAACGACAACCTCTATAAATATTTGTTAATTTTTTCTGTAATTGATGTCGAAGGCGCAAAAAGTGCGCCGTTTGTGCTCGCAGCTTCAGGGATTATTTTTATCCTCCCCTTTCTCTTTCTCTCCTTTTATGCAGGCGTTCTTGCCGATCGATTCAGTAAGCGCAATATCATTGTGATTACTAAGATCATTGAGGTATTTACCGTAACCTTGCTTCTTTTTAGCTTTCTCTATGAAAATATCCTTATGAGGTACATAGGGCTATTTATTTTAGCCTTTGAGGAGGCCATCATCAGCCCATCGAAATACAGCATTATCCCTGAGCTTGTAGATAAAGATCAAATCACAGAAGCTAATGGCTACCTTGTCTCTTTCACCTATATAGGCATGATGCTTGGTGCTTTTCTTGCTTCCATCCTCACACAGGTGACAGGGCATAATTATGTACTCGCCTCCTTAGCCTGTATACTTACTGCACTATGTGGACTCCTTGCAGCACTAAAAATCCCTACTACAGCAGCCTATGCACCAACTGCAAAATGCAGTGTCTTCTTTTTTAAAGATATTTTTTACACAATGAAGAGAGCCTCAAACACGCCCTACCTTCTACCCAGTATGATGGGATCGGCACTGTTTCTTTTTCTTGCAGCCTATTCTCAAGCAAACATCATTTCATATAGTATCTCCTGTTTGCACTTAAGCGATGTAGCCGGGGGCTACTATTCCTTTATAACAACAATCGGTGTGAGCATTGGCGGGATAGTTGCAGGAAAAATATCCGGCCCACGAGTTGCCCTTGGCCTTGTTCCTCTCGCTGCCTTAGGAATGGCAATTTGCTTTTGGATGTTTGATTGTACTGTTGGATTGCCCAATGCCACTGCCATTAATGCAATAATTACCGGCATTTTTGCAGGGCTCTACCTTGTACCACTAGATTCCTATGTGCAGGCAATGAGTAGCAATGATATACGAGGACAGAACGTTGCAACGAGCAATTTTTTTGGCTGGCTGAGCGTACTTGTCGCATCATTCCTCTTTTACTATATGAGCCATAAGCTCTCCTTAAGCCCACAAGTGGGCTTTGAGCTCATGAGTGTTGTAAGCGTCATACTATTGGTAATTTTTGCGTTGAAGTTTACCTTTCCAATGCTGCGGCTTGCCTCAACAGTACTGCGCAGTATGGGCATGTTTACAATTAAAGAGATGGACAAGGTACCAAAAAATGGCGCTGCAGTTATTGTTGTGAAAAGATGGGGAGAAGCATTTTACCTTCTTTCGCACCGCCGGCGCATCGTGCAGCTTGCGGCATCCTACCATACGCTTTCCTGGAGAAAACGTACTCGCTACGAACATCTAAAGATTGCTACGTCTGAAAAGCTCTCAGAGCTTTTAGATCAAAAAAAGCTCTGCTGCTATATTTTAGGTGATGTTGATGAAGATCAAAAGATTCTACAGCAGATAAAGGAAAGAGGTGTTCCCCTCTTTTCCATTTCGCTTGAATCACACATCTTGACTATCTCAAACCAAGCCTAACCCGACTTTAATTCAGACTACGGCAATGCGGTCGACCCAATAATGGAAAAATTCTTTGGACCAGGTTCGACGAATTGTCTCGGGATCACGTACGAAATTGATAGCATCTTGCATTGCAGAAGCGACATCAAGTTGATCGATGCGCTCCTTTGCCATCTTGAGAAATGCCTCCTTAGAGAGCGTCTCTTTTTGTTCATTGAACTTTGAGAAAAGTGTAAGGTTTAAGGGGATGTTGTTACGGATAAACCAGACCATATCATACCAGTCGCGTCCTTTCACCCTTCCTTTCCACGCGCGAAAGAGGGCAGCGTGCATCTTGCCCGAAAAAAGACATTCTTCATTTACGCATCTAATCGATACAGCAACAGGTTGTGATAAAAATTTTTCTTCATATTCATATCCTGCTGTGGGATCTGTGTCAATTTCGATTTTTATACGAATCAACGATTCTGGATGCACCCCTTTTAAGAATGTCGAATGGACCCCTATCTTTAGGAGTTCCTGCACAGTAGGGGTCTTTAAAAATGCAGACTTTATAGGCGTTTGTGTTTTTTTCTCCTGCTCTACAAACGATACATCAAATCCAAATGAGGATAATTCCCTTTTAATCGCCTCTCCATAGGGCTGCCAGCTCCATTTTTGGTTAGGACTAAGTAGCGTAAAATCCAGATCTTCTGAAAACCGATCAAGCCCATGAAAGATCCGCAGCGCGGTCCCTCCATAAAAAGCAGCATGTTCAAAAAATTTCCCTCTCCACAGCCCTACAAGGGCAATTTCTTGGAGTATTTCTCGAAGAGCTTGCTCGTGTTCGTGTACTGAACGGCGCTCATATTTCTCTAGCATCTGAAGAATTGCAGTATTCATAACTTCTCTTTCAATTGTATGAGGTACATAGTGGCACTGTGGGGACGGGCAGTATATATAGCCTGAAGTAGCTCCAGATTGAAGCTTGCAACATCTTCTTCTTCTACTCGCAAATCTTCGAAGAGAGTTTCTTTAAAGTGTTTATAGGATGAAAAAGCACCTCTTCGTACAACGAGAAGATCGATAAGAGCCTTTTCTTTACAGGCTATAAGAGCATGCTGACTTTCAGACAAAGTCGCGAGCTTAACACCGTTTGAATAGGCATCAAGAGCAAGATGATCGTAGGTAAAGAGCCCGATAGGGGTCTGAAACTGCTTTCTACGTTGTGTCGTCACGCTGGTAATGACTGTAACGCGTTCAGGAATCAACCGATGGTACTGGCACGCCCATTCAAGCGAAACATAAGAGGGCCCATAAATCATATTCGCAAGCACCTCTACAGAGTAGGAGCCTCTCGCAAAATGCGTTCCAAAGATGTAAATTCCCTTTTTAACACGAATTAAACCCCCAATTTTCAAAAGATGGTGCAGCTTAACACGAGGATTTTTATAGCTCTTGAGGCAGTCCATCACAAAGCCATAGTCCAATTCTTCGCTGGGAGCTCTCTGCCGAAGGAGTGCAAGCCCTGGATCTAACCCTAAAAACATGTTCATAATTCACCAGTATGTTTACTTTATAATAACATACTGGTTATTTTCTAGCAACTGAAAAGCTCGCAGAGCTTTTAGATCAAAAAAAGCTCTGCTGCTATATCAAACATTAACCTTGATGCTCGTGTTCGCACACTCCACATGTATGCTTACCTGTGAAAGTGCCAATCGAAATCAAAATCAAGATTCCGGACACTACAGCACAGAGCTGTCTTGCATGGTCAATGTACGTTGGCAGATTGATTCCACCGAGTGCGATAAGCCCACTTATAATCAGGTAAATGGCAAGAAAAATCATGCCAAGTTTTTTTACGCATCCCATTGTAACCTCCTTATGGTTTTTTAGGTTTTCACCACTCCTTTAAAAAAGATAGGAGATTTTTGCAAGCAGAATGTGGTCTCCTCCAAAATAGTAAAGCTGTATAACCGTTTGTATGAACATTTTTATCCAAAGTGATACCACCTTGACCGTGGAGCAGCCATTTTCCTTGTACCTGTGAAGGTAAAGGTATGATTTGCTCGTTTGGAGAAAAATTTGCTACAAGTACTGCCTTAGAGCTTGTTTTGTCATCTGTTCTCATGACTATAAGCCACTTGTTTTCTTCATCAAACCAGGTCTTTGTCTGCTCTTTACTGCAGTTTGAGAGGCAAGGGGTCTCTTTACGAAGCTGTATAAGCTCGCGATAGAAACTATGTATTTCTTGCGCCCACGGCTCATGCAGCTCTTTCCAGTTGATTTTGGAAGCAAAAAAGGCCTCCTGAGTCTGGCTATTGAATGTGTCAAAATCGAGCTGCTCGGCGTGATGTTCCTTAACGTATGCTTGATAGATATTGCGTACGAGATCAGCGTCTTCAAAGCTTGTGAAGTAGAAAAATGGAGTGGAGGCTGCCCACTCCTGCCCCATAAACAGCAAGGGAATATAGGGTGAAAAGAAGAGCAGCATGGTGGCAAGCCGATACTGCTCTTTCGTCATAAGGGTATGGATTCTCCTACCACGCGAGCCATTGCCTATCTGATCGTGATTCTGCAAATTGACGATAAACTGATCCCCCAAGCAGGCAGCTGAAGAACTGCCAAACTTTTTTTTGCGAAATCGGGAGTACTTTCCATCGTACACAAATCCTGTAGTGTATGCTTTTGCAAGGTCGCCGATTGAGCCAAAGTCTTGAAAGTAGGAGTGGTAATCACCGGTAATGAGTGCATGAATGGCATGGTGGAAACCGTCGCTCCATTGGGCGTCGAGAGCGTAGTCAGTTAGTACCCTTGTGTCATTGAGGTCGCTTTCTACAAAGAGGTAACTCTTTATCTGCCTCTTTTCAAAGGTCTCTTTAAGTTCTTGCAGAATATGCTTTGCGCTTTGGTCAAAAATCGCATGGATAGCGTCCAGGCGAAGTGCATCGACGTGAAAATGCTCAACCCAATAGAGTGCATTATTAATGACATATTCCCTCACATAGTCACTATAGGGTCCATCATAATTGACCGCTTCCCCCCAAGGTGTTTTATAGCGGTCTGTGAAGTAATAGCCAAAGTCGGCAAGGTAATTCCCTTCCGGCCCTAAATGGTTATACACCACATCAATGATCACTGCCAGGCCCATCTTATGGCTTGCATTGATAAGCCGCTTCAGGCCATCCGGTCCTCCATAGCTATGGTGTGGGGCATATGGGTAGGTGCCGTCGTAGCCCCAGTTGTGCTCGCCCGGAAATTCAATAACCGGCATCAATTCAATGCTTGTGATCCCGAGATCTTTCAGGTAGGCAAGCTTATCTATTATGGCATCGAAGGTCCCTTCCGGGGTAAAGGTGCCAACGTGCAGCTCATAGATGATGTAGTCCTTTTTTAAAATTGGCTGCCAGTCGCTATCTTCCCACACAAAGGCATCGTGATCATAGGTTCTTGAAGGACCATGCACGCCATATGGCTGAAAGCTTGAGCAGGGATCGGGGCGCTGTTTCTCTCCATCGATCACATAGAGATAGTCAACCGGAGCATCACTTTGGAGGGTGGCTGAAAAAAAGCCATCCTGTTTAACCATGGGGTATTCGGTCTTGCTATCGACAATGATGCTCACAGTGGTGGCTTTGGGCGCCCAAACTCTGAAATTCCATTCATGTGCCATTGATACCCTCTAAAAGAGCAAATGGCATTACTGTTAATACCTTCTTTACCTCAATGGCCT
>JAFEGS010000605.1 GCA_018239705.1 Verrucomicrobiota bacterium
AATCTCTCGCTCAATGAAAACAAAATATGGATGTCTCCCGGTCTTTTTGCTGCAATGACGGCGGTCGGTTATCTCAAAGAGGAGATGCCTTTTGGAGAAAAGAGCCATCTCCTACACAAGCTATTGCAAGAATCCTTACCCCTACTCGAGCAGCCGGGAGAATATATTATTACCTGTGCTGAAGAGCTCATCCGCGTTTTTCTACTCTCAAAGCATCAGCTTACAAAAAGGCAGGTCGAAGAGTACCAGTCAAGGCCAAAAGTAATGATGCAGACAGGCGTCGTGCTAGGAGCGCCTGCTGATTCAAAAGCGGGGAAGGCAAATTCGTTTCCTGCCTTTTTAAAGGAATTTGAACTTGCCAAATTGGCCTTTAAATCTCTTGCTGACAATCCCCTCTTAAAGGCGTGGGAATTTACTCTCGCCTCTTTTTCTGAGATCAACCTCGATTTTTGCCGCTGGAATCTCTATTCCAGCCTGGGATTTAACAGCGATGATGCAGGAGGCATCGGCCACTGCCTGTACCAGATGATCTCTCAGAAAGTAGAGCAGGCAAATGAGCATATGAGAGAGATGCAAGAGGAGTATAACCAGGTAGCTGTCCAGATGCAGTATATCGAGGCTCGATTTCGATCTGCCAGTACCGAAAAGGAGATCAATTGGCTCAAAATGGAGCATCAGTCTCGCCAGACTGAACTCTATCACATTGAACAGGTTCGCTCCATTGCCTACGAGAAGGCAACAAAGACCGCCGGTCTCTATGAATTTTTGATGAGTCAATACGACAAGCTTTTTTATGACTATTTTCAAGAGGTGTACGACGCAGATCTTCACGACGTAGCCAGCGGCCCATTTGATGATAGTCCAGCAGGGTTTCGGCTCATTTACAAGTATGGGAGAAGTAATCCCTCTCAGTGGGTTCGCATCTATTCACTCCCGGACTTTATCGAAGCGCTCGTCTCCTTTTTTACTCTCACCGAGGCAGATCTTCGCGTAAGCACGCAAGTCAAGGGGATTGAGGATGAATTGGGCTTGTGCATCACCTACTTGATCAACCACATCAGAAGCGATGAGTTTATCGAATCGGCCTTTTATCGCATGGCAAAAGCGCATGGAGTTCCTCTTGTCTCCGACCCGCTGCACAACCTGGATAAGATCGAAAAAAAACCGTGGGTGTACACCTCTGGAGGCTCTATGAGCACGCTGGTGAGCGCCTATTTTCGAAGAGAAGAAAAGCCAACGGAAGTGGCCCGTTGGGTGGAAAATGAGACTGAGCTTTTGGCCTTTTTTATAGATACTATCAAGCAGCTGCCTCAAGAGATGAGTGGCTCCTATCTAAAAAATCGCGATCGATCAATGCTGATCCACTCTCCTACCCACGCCTTTTTGCTCAAGCCCGGCTCTTTCAGTCAGGCGTGGACAAGTGATATGTATACCTACTCGTGGATCAAGCAGTACTACATAGAGCCCAGAGTGCGAGATATTGATGCTATCACTATCGACGAGGAGATTGGGCAGCATCTTGTAGATTCTCTCGAAAAGTTTGTGCAAAGAGACTATCGTCCTCGATTTCGACAGGTATTTCAAAAGCTGCCCTACTCTTCGAGCCCCGGTGGTTTTCGCACGTTTCTTGTAAATACCATCGATGGTGATAGAGGGTTGAAGACATCGCGAGGGCCTACTCTCTCGGTCGACGAGATCGATGCTGTTCTCTACTCACATCTTCCCTATACCGCAAAAAGTGATGTGAGAGATCTCTCACTAAAGGCTGTGAGTACGGTTTTAGCCGATAACCCTCAATTTGCAGCTCAAAGCCCAGAGGTGGTTGAAGCGATTTTACGCCATCTCTCCTATCGAGGAGTAGTGTCTGCACAAGAACTTACAAACATTGTGAAAGCAATCTGCTGTGTGGTGCAGAGAGGGACAAAAAGCTCGAAGAATCTGTATAAGGCTATTCTAGAGGAGCTTCGCAGTCAAAAAGCGCTCTTTGCTGCTCCACTCATTTTTGCCGATTCAAACTGGGTAAAAGATTATTTTGCATTTGTTGTGAATCCCGCAACTGGACAAATGGAGCTCTGGAGTGTCGATTTTTATGGGACTACGGGGCGCCAAATCAGCTACTGGAAAATGTGGCTTAACGGCTCTAGAAAGGAACCTCAGTGGGGAATTTTTAACAGGCCTAGCGAATATGCTTAAAAAAATAAAAAAATGTTGCGCTAAAAACCGATAATCTGTTACCACAGGATTTTAGTAGTTTTAATAGACTTAAAACCCGGTTGAAGGGCAAGCGAGTAACGTCTCTCGTTGCCAAGGCAATGACAGGATTGTAAGAACATAGAAAATTTAACGGTAAGATCCTGAGATTGATTTGCTTAGGAAAGGTGTGTTGTAAAAGGTATTTACAAAAAAGCTCATTGCTTTTATACCTTGTGCACAACATTGTAGCTGCAGGTTTTGCTGCAAAGCAACTGCAAGGGGGATGGGGAGGCGCGAATTAGCGACCTAAAATGAAGATGACCGACAAATGAGACGGGAAAGACTACAAGTTTGAAGTGTTTTTTTTATAGATTTAAGCAAAAATGGAGAAAAGTATGAGACTATTCAAGTATTTGTTGCCTCTCGCAGTGGCGACATGTGGCTTTAGTGGTGCAGTAAATGCACAAGGCCCAGAACGTGACTACGCAACTGTCCACGAAGCTCGTGAAAGAGATTCACTAGCTGTAGAGGCTTTTGTAAAGTCGAAGCGTGGTATTACCCTTGCTGAAAAGGGCGGAAATATGATGATCAGTGGTGAAGTCCACATGGAGTGGTCCCACTTGAGAGCAAGAAATCATCACCAAAGACAGCGTGGTAGCGGAACAAGCCATCTGCACCCACCAGCAGGCAAGCATGCACCATATGCGACTAACGAATTTGGTGTTGAAGCAGACTTGATGTTCGACTACAAAGCTGATCGTACATGGGCAGCTATCCAGCTCCAAATGGACAACGAAGCTGGTATTCGCTCACATGACTGGAAAGAAGGTATCAACGACACAAAGAACTACCTTTGGGGAAGTGGTACATTGGATGATCTCGTTCTGCGTAAAGCATACATGGGCTATAACATCCTCGAGCTAGGAACAGCCCGTCTTGATGTAGAACTTGGCCGTCGTCGCTTCTACGATGTGTTCGATTCACGAGTTCAGTTTAACTCTTACTTCGATGGCTTAATGCTGAAATACGCAGAAAGCTTTGAAGGGCTGTTTGATTTCACAGCGAAAACAGCCGCATTTGTTATCGATGACACTGTAAACCACTTCGGTTATGTTGGTGAACTTGGATTCTTGAACATCATGGACACAGGACTTGATTTCAAATATTCGCTTATCGACTGGGATACAGTAGCTACAAACAGATACGGAGCAAGACACCCACGTGGTGCTCAGTTCCTGAACAACCAGTACACATTGGCCTACAATGTAAGCCCAGACATGCTTGGCGTAAAAACAAAGCTGTATGGTGCATATTTGAACAATGCTCATGCTCATAGAAACCGCTTCTTCAACCACCACAACAAGGGCAATGCCTGGTATGCTGGTGTGAAGTTTGGCGAAGTTCGCAAAGCTAATGACTGGGCAGTTGATGCAAACTACCAGTGGGTACAAGCACAGGCAGTATCAGAGTGCGATGCATCTGGTATCCAGCGTGACAACCCAAGAAACATCTCTATCTACAAGAGAAAGTCGGGTGGTTTTGCTAACTACAAAGGTTTTGAAATTGACACATTCTACGCTGTTACTGATAACTTGACACTGAACGTGAAGTTCGACCGAGTTCATCAGGAAAGCCGCGCAGTTGGTGGCAAACACCGCTCATGGCAATTCCAAGTGGAAGCTGTCTACGCATTCTAAATCTATCTTAAAGATGGATGCTTAGAATTCCACAAAAAAGGGGCTCTTTTCAGAGCCCCTTTTTCATTTCCCCCAGGGTTTCGTTACCCCTCCGGGGTTTCCTTACCCTGGGCTACTCGCTGCCGCCCCATCCTGGGGCTCTTTTATTTTCTGCAAGAATTGCGGACCAAATATTTTCCTCTCATTCTTCTGGTGAAAATAATTCCTTTCAGCTATGAGCTAAATTACTGTTTAACCATAGGAGAATTATGAACAACCTTAGTCTCTATTTCAGGGATATTGAAAGCGTACGGAAGAACTGGGGCTGGTTTTTGGCTCTTGGACTTCTTCTTGTGGCTTTAGGTGCTGGTGTGGTGAGCTCTGCCTATTATGCCACCGTCTTTTCTGTTGTGCTTTTTGGGGCTCTACTTATCTGTACAGGCGTCGTACAGTTTATCCAGGCCTTTCTTGCACGTAAATGGAGCGGGATCTTCCTCGCGCTCTTTTTGTCGGTGCTCTATCTCGTCACAGGTGTGATGTGCGTTTCCAATCCGACAATGTCGGCGATTGGCCTGACCTTGGGGATTGCAGCCTTTTGCTTTGTCGCCGGCATCTTCAGAATGCTTGCCTCTTTAATGCTTCGCTTTGATCATTGGGGATGGGTCTTCTTTAACGGTCTTGTCACCTTTATCTTGGGTATTTTGATCTATTCCGATTGGCCTGTATCGGGCTTGTGGCTCATTGGGCTCTTTATCGGTATCGACATCATCTTGTCAGGCTGGTCGTGGATTTTCTTGTCCCTGGCAGCCCGGCTCAAAAAGTAAAGAACGAAGTATCTTTGAGATGAGATTGCCATTCCTCTTGTAGCTTTCCTTCTGGTTGTCTGCAGAAGATAGCTACAGAGGTGCCTCTTTGAAAGGCTGTTGTGACAAGGTTTGCCCTTGTGCCGCCAGGGCGTATTGCCTCAAGAGAGGCGACCTCGTGCACAGAGACAATGTACTTAAGCAGCCTCACATACCATGCAGAAAGTGTTTGTGAGGGCATTACTTCGATAAGGCGCATGCGATGCCTTTGCCTTCCCACAATAAGTGCGGCCCATGGCCAGGGCGGTAGATCTGCTACAATGAAGGAAGGAGTGCCAGCAGGGATATCGCCAACTTCTAAAGAAATATTTTTAAAAAATAACTTAGATGTGAGCTCGCATATAAAACGCACAAGGTATCCACGGATAGCCATAGTGATGAATACCATGATAGTAAGGGTAATCAAGCCCACAGCAAAAAAGCCGGCTCGCGGCTCTAGCTCGAGGGTTTCGCTTAAAAAATAGAGCATACCGGCAGAACAGAGCACGCCAAAAAAGCCTAGAAAATTAGAGGTGGCAATGACCTGTCCTCTGATGGTCTTGGGACTTGCAATTTGGATAAATGAGTCGAGCGGTACGAGATAGAGACCGCCGAAGATGCCAATGAGTATCACAAGTCCAATTTCTACCATAAGATAGTCAGAAAAGGCGCTGAGAGCAAAGAGACAGAGTGCAATCCCCAGGCCGCCGAACGGCACAAACCCAAGTTCAACCGATTTCCCAGAGATTTTTCCCGCAAGAAGTGATCCTATACCTATCCCTAAGGCTGTCAGCAAGAAGAGATATCCCCCCTGTACATCGCTAAGATGGAGGTTTTGCAGGGCAAAGGGAATCATGTTGAGCTGGATGTAGGAGCCTATAAAGAGGAAAAAGGAGGAGCCAATAACCGCTGAGAGGAGTGTAGGCTGCTTATAGATGATAAACAGGTTTCGCACTATCTCTGTAAGAAAGCGCGCTGAGATGGCCTTCTTTGACCCTGAAGGGGCAGTTTTCGGTATTTTCAGGGCGCAGTAGAGACCAACCGCTGCAAAGCAGATACTGGGAACTGAGGCAGTAATAAAATCATGGTCACTCATATCGGTCAGAAATGAGGCTAAAAAGGTGCCTATAATGATGGCAATAAAGGTAAAAGAGGTGAGAAGTCCATTTGCCTTAGATATCCTTTCCGGAGGGACAATTTCCGGTACAATGCCATACTTACACGGGGCAAAGATGGCGCTGTGGCAGGCGAGGAGGAACAGCGCTGTGAAGGCCAGGGGTTTACTGCCAAGCGAAAAGGCCCAGGCGCCAAATAGCATCACCAGACACTCTGCAATCTTTGCTCCCACGATGATGGAGCGTTTACTAAATCTATCGGCCATGGTGCCAGCTGTGGCGGAGAGGAGCAAAAAGGGAATCACGTAGAGTGCGCCGACCGAGGCAAGGATGGAGTGGCTGGAGGCGCTTCCCTCTATAGAAATAAAACAAAACACAGCCAATAGCTTGAAAATGTTATCATTCATAGCACCGAGAAACTGGGTGCAGTTGAGATAGCCAAAGGGACTAAAATAGAGTCGTGCAAGCAAGGAGGGCATAGATGTTTTCCTGTCGTCTGTAGGACCGTTTGCAAATGCCATAGAGTTATTACCTTAAAAATGTAAGGAATCATTGTATAATAGATGGATGTAGACAGCCAATCAAAAATCTCTTCCGTAATGAGTAATCAGATAGATGAACTCTATATATATCTGAAAGGGCACCTAGAGACAAACCGCAACAATCCATTCAAAAAAATAGTTATTATCGTTCCTGATCTCTATCTCAAGGCCTATTTGCAATCACGGCTTGCAAGCGAAAAGGCTAAGGTGGCCATGGGGTTCGATATCCTTCTCCCAAAAGAGGCTCTAGAGCAGATCGTCGACTCTTTTGCAGAGGGTCCCATGCCGCCCTTTTCTTCCTATCTCGACCTTCTCATCGCTTCTTCAAAGGTGGTAAGTGTTATGTCGGAGGAAAGGACGCCGGCGAAACAGCTCCAGCTTGCAAGGCTGGTTGCCCAAACGGCTGCCCTGGATGGCTGGTATGCAATCAGGCCAAAAGAGCAAAAAGTGGGAGAGCTTGCCAGGTTAGTTATCAAACAGGAATCTCTTCGCCTGCTCACAAGAGATCCTCATTTTTTAGAGCTGCCTAGAAACCCCAGCCTTGACGAGATTTTGCTCTTTGGCATCTCTACGCTGTGCGATAGCTACCATCAGTTTTTTTGCAGAATAAGCAGTGTCATCCCTACGTACTACTTTATCCTCTCCCCCTGCATGCTCTTTTGGAACGATATCTGCTCTGATAGAGAGCTCAAGAAATACCAGCTGTTTTTCCGCGAAAAACAGGTAGCGCCGCTTAAACAGGAGGCCTTTTACGAACTCTGTGTGGATCGCTGCCAGCTCCTTGCAAACTGTGGGAGGATCGGACGTGAATTTGCTGCCCAGCTTGAAGAGAGCGTTGTCCAAACAGCTGAAAGCTATGTAGCAGCTGGATGGGCGCAACACGCGCCTCTTTTTTCTTCCGTGCTTAGATCTCATGCGCTTTCAGAAAGGGTGAGCGCAGACACTCATCCTACCCTTTTAGGTGTGCTTCATGCCTGCCTTCTTACGCTCGCTACCAAGACGGAACAAAAAGTGGAACTTTCTCATCTTGACAAGACTGTGCAGCTGCATGCAGCTCCGACACAGCTTCGTGAGGTGCAGGTGCTTTATGAGCAAATTGTGACCTATGCAAAAGGGCTAGGAAGGCCATTAGAATGTGGTGAGATCGTCGTTTTAGCGCCAGATATTGATGTCTATAGGCCCTATATCGAGCGTCTCTTTTCCGCTGCAGGTTGCTGGCAGATTTTTGCAGAGAAAAAAGTAGAGGAGCAGCCTCTTTTTTCCTATTTTTGGCAGATACTATCGCTTCCTGAAGCAAACTGGAGCGCAGATGCGCTCTTCGCCCTCTTTGAGTGTCGAAATATGTGCCGAAAGTTTGATTTAGAGCCGGAAGATCTATCCAGTATCTACGCCTGCATGGAAGAAGGCCTGTTTCAAGGGAGTAGTACCTTTGGCGCGTTTGTCGATAGGATGGTCTATTTGTGGACAAGTTCATCCGGAAGCCAAGGCGCATTTGAGATAGATGGGACGCTAGGAAAGGCATTAGGCATATGTATCGAGGTTATCCGCTCTCTTCAGCGCGAGCTTGAGATAGCCTCTTGCGAAGAGGGTCGAACACTCGAGATTTGGGCCGCTCTCTTTGATGCCATTTTTACCAACTATTTTGAAGTGGATGGCAGTGACAAAGAGGTCTATCTCATACGAAAGGCCTTGGTGCGGCTTAAAAAAAGCGATACGCAATGCTCTTTTGTGCATGCAAAACAGTTCTTTAAACAGGCATTTGAAGAGCTTCTAGCACGTGAAGAGATGACGGTCCAGCAGCCCTTGATTTTTAGCTCATTTGGAAAAATCACAAGCTTTACGGCCAATATGGTATGCCTTTTGGGGATGACTGAAGGCCTATTTCCAAGACAAGATAGAGCTCAGCTGCGAGAGAGTGGTTTTGCTTGGGTGGGAAAGGAGGAGCCGCTGCAAGCAGCCATTGATAAATATCGCTTTATCGAAGCTGTTTTAGCAGCAAAAGACACGCTCTACATCAGCTATCAAAGCTATTCATACGAAGAGAAGGCCTCTTTAGAGCCAAGCCAGTGCGTGACAGATCTTTTACAGACACTGGATCATTCTTGTCACATTGCTAACGATTTGCCATCTGAAAAAATTGGCACTGCTCATCGCCTTGATGCCTATCCTGCAGTAGCAAAACAGGAAATAAAACAGGTGGTACCTATTGTCCACGTAGAGAAAAAGCAGCTGTTTGAAATTGATATCTCCTATCTACTCCAAGTGGCAAAGTCGCCCCTACGCCCCTATTTCCACCAGGAACTTTCGCTCTATCTCACTGAAGAGAGCCGCAGGCGACTCGATGATCCCTTTACTGATGTAGAGACAATGACGCTTCACCTCATGAAACGAAAGGCCTTTTCTCTTCCTGAGGCTGAAGCAGAAGAGCTCTTTGAAAAGAGTACCATGGCTATGCCGGAGACACTCAAGCGTGCAAGTATTTCCCTGTTTAGGGATGAAGTTAAAGAGCTGCAGCGCGTAGCTAAAGAGTTTGGTATCGATCACAAAAAAGTGATAACTGTAGAGCTTGCCTTGGGCCTTACAGAGGCCAAAGAGGTAGAGCCTGGCAGCTGGCGCGTCCCTGCTCCTGCTGTACTGATAGATGGCAAAACAGATGTACACATTACCGGCCGGTTAGATGGCCTCTACTGCCAAGGCCAGCTCTTTTTTGGCAGCAAATCAAACGAGTCGATCATACGCAGCTGGCCAAAAAGCATATTGTCAGCATATGTAGCGGCACACTGCAACCTGCCTCTTGCTCAGGACTGCTATTTTTTTAAGGATGGCAAAAAGGTAGCGCTCACTATTGATAATCCCTCGGGGCTACTGCAGCAATATGTAGCATATGCAGCAGCCTGCAAGTCAACTCCATCATGTCTCTACCCTGAATGGGTGCCAAAGCTCCTGACTTCAGAAAGCTACCAAAAAGAGATCAAGGCAAGTAGTGACCCGTACCTGGACTTTTTTCTCTCCAGGACACCGGAAGAGGAGCTTGCAGCGCGCTGGCCAATTTGGCGTAAATCTGCACTGGCACTCTTCTCACAGGGAGATTTTGCATGAGTTTTGATGTTCTTTCTCGCACCGTTTCACTCAACAAGCACCACCTCATAGAGGCCTCTGCAGGTACGGGAAAGACCTTTACCATCGAGCATCTCTTTGTCAGAAGGCTTATCGAGCCCACATCCCAGGGAAAGTATGTTCCTGTTGCTGAGATTGCGGTGTTAACCTTCACACGAGCAGTTGCAAGAGAGCTTGGGCAGCGCATCAGGCGCTCTTTAGACCAAACGCTTGCCTATTTGTCGGCAGGAGTTGATGCACCTGGCATTCCAGAGTATCTTTTGGAGCTTTTTGACAACCCTCAAAGCCTGCAGCAAGCCAAGTGGCGCCTGCAGACAGCTCGAGCCGAGCTGGAAACAGCGCATATTACCACCATCCACGGCTTTTGTTTTAAGGCTTTAGGCGAGTTTGCCCAGCGTACTGGTCACGAGGCGGCTGCAGGCTTTGCTACGCCATCTCAGATACGAGGGATGGTGGAGGACTTTTTTAAGCAGGAACGGGGTGCAGATAGGTATAGCGTGCTGCAGCTTGCTGAGCTTTTAAGCCAGCAGCGCTATGATTTTCAGCAGCTTTGTAAAAAAATAATTTCAAAAATTCATGAAGACTGGTTTGATGACCAGCCAGTCAAGGCTGTAGATGAGTCTGTCAGAGAGCTATTAAGCCTTGTCGATACCATGAGACGGCAAGAGGGATGGACTGAAGCCACTGTTTTTGCAGGGCTTGAGGCGCTCTCTTACCATTTCACAGGCTGTCGAACCAAGGCGGGAGAGCTCCAAGAAGAGATCCAAAAGAGCTTTCTCATATTTTCCAAATTGTTTGCGCCACTCACAGGCTCTCAAGTAGAAGAGCTCATCCGTCACCCTCTTTTTGCTTCAGTCGTTTTTTCTAAGCAAAAGGTCTCAAAGAAAAATGAGGTGCCGGACCTTCATATGCTGCCGCTTCTACTTGCTTTTGAGCCTATTATCAGAGAGTTAAGCGATCCTGAACTACTACTTGGGTCACTTGCCTCGCGCTGTCGCCATTTTGTGCGCGCGGAGATGGCAAAACAGGAGCTCTATTCTCATGATGAGCTTCTCTATCAGATGAATAAGGCCTTAGACCAGCCTGCCTTTTTAGACTTTCTTGGGAGGCGCTTTTCGGCCGTTATTGTCGACGAGTTTCAAGACACAGACCCACTGCAGTGGAAAATTATCTCTAAGGGGCTTCTCCAGCAAAACCATGCGATCATTTCGCTCGTGGGCGATCCCAAACAGGCCATCTATTCTTTCAGAAAAGCAGATGTCTATAGCTATATCCATGCAAAAAATGCCCTGGTTGATGCTGAGAATGGCTCTCTCTATACTAATTACCGCTCCTCTCCTGCCCTCATTACTGCTCTTAACGCCCTTTTTGTCGGCCCGCATAGTAGCCGGCTCTTCTTTTTGCCAAAACTGGGAGAAAGCCTCGCTGTTCCAACGCTTCTGGCCGGGAGAAAAGAGACAGAAACTCTTAGTGATAAAGCGCCAATTCAATTTTTTATTGGCAGTGAGCCGATCGGGAGGAAACGTACCTGGCCTACAATAGAGATGGAGCACGATATGCTCTTTCCCTATATTGTTCGTGAGATAGCCTCTTCGATCACTCCCACCTCCAGGCTGGACCAATGGGCCATTCTTGTTAAAGATCGCCACCAGGCAGAAAGAGTAGAGGCCTATCTTAGCGCAGCCAATATTCCTGCAAGGGCGTGGCGGCGAACATCAGTTGTACAGGGAGCGGGTCATCAGCTTCTAGAGCGGCTTATTTCCGCTATGATGGCCCCTAGAGATCGAGGCAGGCTTTTGCAGTTTTTGACAAGAGACCTTCTGTACAGCGATCAAGAATGTCTCGCACTGCAAGACGAGTCTGTGTGGGCCCAGCATGTTGTCCATCTACTGATGCTCAAAAAGAGTTATGAAGAAAAGGGGCTCGCCTATCTTTTAGAGCAGGTTCTCTCAACAGGATGGGCCTCTACAGTACCTATGCAGGAGGTGATTTGCAGTCGGGCTGGCGGGTTTCAGATTCTTCGAGATATCGAAATGCTCTGTGATTATTTGATTGAACATCACATGCCGGTAAGAGCTAGCTTAGACAAGGTGCTCGAGGCCATACTCACCTTCAAAGAGTTTAGTGAAGAGGAGTGCGAGCAGTTTCTTGCTCGATATGATGAAAAGGAAGATGCTGTCCAGATCGTTACGATGCATAGCAGCAAGGGACTCGAGTTTGACTATGTCGTTGCCTTGGGCGTTGCCAGTAGAAGCCCTTTTCAGTCTGATGAGGAAGAAGAGGCAGAAAAACTGCGGCAGTTTTATGTGGCCTGCACACGGGCTAAAGAGCGACTCTACCTTCCCCTCGTACTAGACGTTGATGAAAAAGTGCCTCAGGCGGGGACAGCATCGCCCATGGAGCTCTTCATGGCCACTCTTAACCAAAGTGGACAATTTGATGCGCTTGACTACCTGAAATCAAAGCCCGGAATTGCTGCTATTGAACTTAAAGCCCGAGAAAATATTGCAATTGAGCGACACTCGTGCGAGGACACGCCTCAAGAGCCGGTGGGCTCACTTAGCGATTGCGGCTACAAACGACGAAAATTTTATTCCTTTTCAAGTATGCGCACTCGCCACACAGAAAGTAAAGCCCTGGCAGTAGCTCCTACACTTGAACGAGGTTTAGAGACAGGGATTATACTCCATGAGATACTAGCGAAAATTTTAAAAAGAGGCCTCCTTTTTGCAGATCTGAAAGAGGTTGTGCATCGCGAGCTTCTGGGTACAGACCAACAGGTGGCCGAAGAAGAGGTGCTCGCCCTACTCAAAAAGCTGAACACTACCCCATTTCCAACCCCGCAAGGCCCTGTTTGTCTGGCTGAAATGGATATGAGGAGAACCTTTTGTGAACTTGAATTTCTTTTTGAAAATGAGGGAGCAGGTTCGTTTGTGCGCGGGTCTATCGATTTTATTTTTGAGCATGCAGGTGTAAGCTATCTTGTCGACTGGAAGACAAACTTGCTCGAAGACTATAGCCAAGAAAGCCTTCGAGACGTAGTGGTGCAGGAAGAATATCTTCTGCAAGCTACGCTCTACGCCAAAGGCTGGCAGCGCTATCTTGAGGCAATAGAGCCTGAGCAAAGGCCGCAATTTGGAGGCTTTTTCTTTGTGTTTTTAAGAGGGATAGGGCTTGAGGATGCAAATGGCATGCTCTTTGTACACCCAGACGAGCTGAAAGGACAAAAAACATGAACGTGCCTGAAGATCTCTTTTCACCAATCGATACCTTAACCGCTGAGGCTGTGCAGAAGGCACTACGTGATACAGATGAAGATGTTTTTCTCTTAATCAAATACCTCTCTGCTGTTTTCAGAATGGGTCATCTCTT
>JAFEGS010000606.1 GCA_018239705.1 Verrucomicrobiota bacterium
ATAGATTATCCTCAGTAATGAGCACAAAATCGACGGCAAGCCCTGTAGGAGTTCTTCTTTTAGCTTCTTCAACCATCCATGGGTTAATTTCCACGCCGGTTACTTGGGATCGATGTTTTTTTGCTAGATAAAAGGGAAGTCCGCCAAGGCCGCTTCCAATATCAAGTACTCTTTTGTGGTCAGGATGTATACCTCGAAACATATCTTCAAGTGCCTTCGAGCCTCCTTCAGACATCATCCCTTCCCCATAGGCAGCTTCGAGTGATAAACAGTATGTTGACGAATAGTTATCAACGAGTTGTTGATGAGTACTTGCAGCGCATAGCTCACTAAACGTAACCAGGAGAAAAATGATAAAAAACATCTGCTATTTTTCCTCTTTAATAGGGCCACAGTAGAGGTTAGCAGGAATTTTTAAATTAGAACAACGAAAAGTATTACATAAGAATAATTTTATTCCAGAGGAGGCCTTCGAATTTATCGCCGCGCCGCTCTGCCAGGATGTTCTGCTTCTTTCGGACAAGCCCGCCACTGGTTTTATCTAAGACATCTACATCTACATGCGCTTTTTTGCTCTTCTCATACTTGGCAAGCTCTTTTTCTTCTGCTTGGTATTTATCAATATATTTGTTCATGGCAGATACTGATTGCATGGGCAAGATAAATCCCAAGGGGAGTGTTGTTATGTTTGCAATCTTAATAGTGACCTTTTTCTCCCCACGGCCAGGTATGTCTACTGAAGCCTCCTTGGCCTCTACTTTCGAGAGAAAATCGTCAAGTATTCCTTGGTTACTGCAGAACTCGACACTATCGTTGAGGGCGAAAACCGCACAGTTGTGCTCATCATATTGCCGCATGATATCAAAGCAGAACAGCTCTACCTCTTTTTTCTTTTGCTGGATATTATGCACGACTTGATGCAGGCTTCTTCGCAGGCTCAGCCACTCATCTTTTACGCTGTCGGTTGACACTATGCGAATCACCCCTGTCTTTGTCCGGTACACATACACAGCGCTCATATGCTTTGAGAGTTGGCTATCATTATTCGGCATTTTTAAATGATGTTTGTAGCAGCGTATAATAAACATTTGAGGGAAGGCCACCTCTTCTCCCTTCGCCAGTTTGTCACAAAAGTCTTCAAATGTTTTAAAGCGTGGGGCTATGGTCAAAGGCAGGGTAATTGGGTCTCTCTCTTTGTTATGGAGATGTTCAACAATGGCTTCAATCCCAGCGGGCATGATATAGCGCTCGTGATAATCTTTTTTGTCCTTATCGCCTACGAGGTATTCCATGTACTCTTTGTGCGCAGGGAACTCGCGTGTGAGAAACTTTCGTAAATGGATTTTTTGTTCTAGGTTGAGGCCATTTTTGAAACTTACCTGTACAGCTTGTGCAAATTCTTTAGGGCGGCTGGTGCAAGCTTCTTTCAGCAGTGCATCGCGCTCAGCTGCGTGGAGTATATGCAGGAGATCAATAGCCGGTTTTTGTATGGTAGAAGGCTCAGGCTCAGCTGGAAATGCTCGATTGAAAATAGGTATAATATTCAACCGGATCTCTTTGTTTTTAAAGATAAGCAGTTCTAGCGTAGAAAGATCGATTGTACCTTTACCAAACAGTGTCGTATTAATCCCGGCCTCTTGTAACACTTGCATGAATCTATCATAATCGCCTGCGAAGTGTCTAAGCGTTTTTACACTCGTGCTGATATTCATGGCATTGCGTTCAAATCTGTCCAGGGCGGCTTGAATTTCCTCTGCTGAAAGCCCTACCTCTTGTAAGCCGCTCAGGTCATTATTGCGAATCAGGAAGTTTTCGAGGCTTATTTTACTTACGAGATGCAGTGTGCCGTCGAGCTGGCAGACTTGCATGAGATTACCGTTGAGTAATCCACCTGTCTGGGTCAAGTAGTGGAGGTTATCACAGATAAGAAAACCTCCCGTCCCTCGTGATGTCTTTGATGCGTCTGCATCAAAATTGGCATAGGTACGCGAAAGCTCATAGCCGTGATAATACTCAGTGGATGACATAAAAATATACCCGCCCTTTTAATATATTATTTAACAAAATAATTATATTTTTAATATAGTAAAAAGGCGACGTACACTAGTTCGGCTAGAGATGCGTTTCAAAAAAGTGCAGTGCATCAGCTGCCACTTGGGCGTGTACTGCGGCGCGATCTACCGATGGGTGATCTACGGTATATTCAGGCTTAATTTTTTTGCCCTCCTCAGTTCCTTCATTGAGCAGGGTCATATGGCCCACCTCTCCAGGGATTACCGTAAATAGGCAATGTGGAATTGCTTGAGCAAAAAAGGAGGCATCGTCAATTGCTTGCCTCTCTTCTGCCTGACCGATCTGGATATGCATCGGGATGCAGGCTTTAGAAAGTCCTTCCTTAGTAAACATCACGTTTTTTTCGTCAATGCCGGGGGCGATGACAAAAGCCGCTTTAATTCGCTCATCTCGGTACGATTGATTTGCTTGATCGAAATCTTTTTGAGTAAAATTGTCTAGGATAGTGTTTGGTCGCTGTGCTGGAATATCCTTAAAGTGCATCTGCTGAAGTATCGGGTTTTGAGTAACGGTAATCTGTTCTTTGAGGATATCTGCAGAGAGTGCTGCTTGTACGCCTCCAAGCCACATGCTTGTGATGCCTCCCTGAGAAAAGCCGGCGGCGCCTATTCTGCTCGTGTCGATATGTTCCTTCAAGAGGGGGTGCTCCAGCAGCTGATCGAGGGCGAATTTCAAGTCTTGGGGCCTGTTCCAGGGGCGTGCACAGAGCTCAGGGATCATGTTGCGATAGCTGTTTCCGTAGTGTCTGACGACAGCCACTATATAGCCACGAGCAGCTAAGTATTCTGCAAACCAGGTGCCCACCCATTGATTGCCGCTGTAGCCATGTGAGAAGAGGACCAGTGGAAGTTTTTTTTCTTGAGAATAGAGAGGTGCATTGCGTGCAGCGTCTTGGATTTTCCATATACCAAATTCGACGTTCTGCGTGGGAGTTGAGGGGCTTGCAGGATACCAGATCGCTACCTCAATAAGCCTCGGCTTTCCATCAAATTCTCGTGACGAATCGGTATACTGCGCTTCAGTGAGACCAATAGTAGAGACAATGCTCAAAATAAACGGTATCATAATTTTTCTCGAAGTAGCTGTTTCATCTGCTCGAGCTCATCGCTTTCATAGGGCGCACGGACCGGATGGTCCCAAACAGTAGCCGGCCAAGCAGGGTCATTTTCAAAACGGGCAATAACGTGGACATGTAGCTGGGGTGTTTTATTCCCAATTGACGCGACATTGAGCTGTGTAGGGCGAAAGGCATCCCACAATGCTTTTTGGGCTATATCGAGCTCGCGTACAAGCTGTACCTGGTCATCAAAGGAGAGATCCATAATGCGCTTGAGACCCGGGCGCCTGGGGATAAGCAAAAGCCAAGGATAGTGGCGCTCATTTTCGAGCAAGACACGGCAAAGCGTCATATCGACAAGAAATATTTTTGATGAAAAATTGGGCGAAAGTTCAAATTCCATATAACACGAATTGTTCGATAAGGTGATCTGGTTTGTCACAGTGAGGAAGCTCTGTAATAGCGCTGGAGCCATTTTGATGCGCTATGCGCTCATTCATAATGCCTGTTTTGGTCACTAAAGCTGTGGCCAGGCCCATCTGGCGTCCGCCGCGAATATCTGTTTCCGGAGTATCCCCGATCATCAGCACCTGCTGCGGTAAGACATCTCCTTCGAAGAGGGAGAGTGCCTTTTCAAAGACTTTTGGGAATGGTTTTCCGATATAATGGACCGATGCGCCGTGGTTTTTTAGCATCTGCGCGATCATGCCTTGCCGCACAACAGGTCTTGCAGGCTTTCCTTCATGTGCAAAATGGTCCGGATTGGGACAGAGAACGGGTATGCCTTTGACAGCAATCTCTTGGACCTGTTCGAGAAATAGATCAGGATTTTCCTGGTCTATCCCTTGAATATGGGGGATTGAGATATAGATGAAATCGGCCTCTTCGAGGCGCTTTGTTTCGCAAAAGTGGCTTCCATCGAAAATGGCCACATGAGGAGAAAAGCGCGCATGATCGGCTCCAAAAAGCCAGTAGCGTTTATTTGGCGTAGCGAAGGGGAGTTTGCCGGAGAGCATCACTCCCCGAGTAACCTCTCCTGAGGTGAGAAGAAAATGGTAGTGAGATCCTTCTTGGACGCCATGTCTTGCAAGTTTTTCCTTTTCTTTGCCGGCAGTTTGAGTGGAATTGGACAAAATCCCCACTTTTTTGCCTCTGGAAACAAGGTGGGCCATGGTGTCGGCTGCTCCTGGTAGCATCCCAACCTCGGAGGAGCCCCAAAACACGCCGTATGCATCAAGAAGGAAGTAGTCGTAGCAGTCTACGAGATCATGAAAGGCTTTAATCATATTTTCTGCCCACAGTATAGCAAATTTAGCATTTATTTTTGTTGGTCAGTTTGGTAAATATAAATTTTTATTACAACAAAGGCCTGCATATGATCGATGAACAACCTCAGATAACAAACCTCACGCCTCGCTTTTGGGCTACCTGCCTTTTTGCAATGCCTCTTTGGCTGAGAGCATTGAATCCCTGGTTGCAGTTCGTGTTTGCGACACTGGTCCTACTCATTGGCGCAAAGCCCTTTTTACAAAGAGGATTTACCAATATCTGTAACCGATTTACACCAATTGCGCTCGCTATCTCCATAGCCTATGTGTATAGCTTTTTCGCATTGCTACTAAGAGAGAAGTTTCTCTATTTCAAACAGCTTGCAACCATCATGCCTATCCTCCTTTTGTGGCAGGGCTGTGAGCGTGCTCTTATCGAAATGGCGCATCTTTCTATCCAGCGCTTTTTGAACTTTTTCCCACAAAAGGCCTCAAAGATGTTTGCCGATGGTCACGTTGAAGTGGTGCCTGTAGAGCGTTTTGTAGAGGGAGATTTTGTGCAGCTCAAGCCCGGTGAAACAATACCGGTCGATGGGATGATATTTTCGAACAGCGCAGAGATACTTGAATCGCTACAGCCTGCTAACGGTCCACTACAGAAAAAGAGATTTGGGGAGCGCGTACTAGGCGGCTGGAAAAATGGCCAAGAGCTCTCTATTGTGCAGGCAACAGAGGTGGGTAGTGGTACGGTGTATGCCCGATTACGTGACGCTCTTCTGGAATCGCTCCCGGTAGCTGTGAAGGAATACAGCTGCAGCATCTTTATTGTTGCAGTTGTGCTAGTTGCCTTTATTGCCTTTCTCTTTTGGTCACTCACGAGTGGGTTTGAGCGCGCTATTGGTCTTTTTTGCACAGTGCTCATGACTATGTCTACCAGTACGTGGGCGCTTTCGCGATCAGTTGTCCTGAGGAAGGCTATTGGGATTGGCATCTGGCATGGGATTGTCATCAATGCTGCCAATAATTTTGAACAGCTCTATAAGGTTGATGCACAATCAACTGCTCCGCGCGATTTAAACAGCGCGAAGCAGCGTATTGTAGGTCAAAATACATTTATAGCGGTGCTTTGCAATGCAATTTTGATTCCTATGGCCTTGTCTGGCTCGATCACGCTCATCTCAGGAACTCTTTGGATGGTCATTACCTCTCTTTGTGTTGTGGTCAACTCCCTTCGTCTAAAGTAGTTCCGTCGCCTGGGCGGCAAGCTCAGATCGCTCTGTCTTTTCCAGATAGACATTTGCGTGGATTTTGCTCGAACCAAAGCGTCCTACCGTATACACAAGACCATTTGAGTCTTTGTCGAGGTAGGGGTTGTCGATTTGCGTCGGATCGCCTGTGAGTACCACCTTTGTGCCATCTCCTGCTCGTGAGATAATAGTTTTGACCTCGTGAGGAGTAAGGTTTTGTGCTTCGTCAATAATAATGTACATTTTTGGCAGCGATCGACCGCGAATGTAGGTGACAGCCTCCATTTCGATTTTCTTGCTATCCAGCACCCAGGTAAGCGTTTCAGAGGGCTCTCCATTCATTGACGCGCACAGAAGCTCAAGGTTGTCAAAAATAGGCTGCATCCAGCTGGTCAGCTTTTCCTCTTTCGTGCCGGGAAGGTAGCCAATATCTCTACCCAATGGAACGATTGGTCTGGAGACTAAAATTTTTGAGTAGACTCCCTCATCGAATACCTTTCGAAGCCCGCAAGCTAGTGCGAGAAGGGTTTTTCCCGTTCCGGCAGGGCCTAGGACGGTTACGAGTTTGATATCATCTCGCAGGAGTGCATCGATGACGCATTTTTGCTCGACGTTGCGAGATTTAACTCCCCAGAGGTTGGGTGTTTTCAGCAAGGGAGTAAGCTGTTCCTTGGCGCTGTCGTAGCGTGCGACGGCACTGGAGTGCTCAGGGCTAGTCAAAACAAAATATTCATTTGGGCGGTGGGTGAGGTTGGGAAGGAGGATGTGTGTGTCTTTATAGAAGTGATCGATGAGCGATTTATCGATTTCCAGATGCTGCAGCCCTTTGGAGAGGCTATCATAAGAAAACTTGAAGTTTTGGTAGTCCTCTGTTTCAAGCCCAATAGCTTCTGCTTTGACTCTGGCAGCAAAGTCTTTGGAGACGAAGACCACTCTTTGTCCCTGTTCGAGCAGTAAATAGGCAGCCATAAGGATTTTGTTATCGCTAATGGTCAAAGCTAAAGCCTTACTGTAATCGGTTTTCATCTCCATGAGGATGCGGATGACAGTGGTGTTTTCAAGCTTCACGCCGGTATGAAGATTGCCCTCTCCCATGTTTTTCAGGGCTGCAAGTTCCCTGATCGCTGCTCTTGCGTTCTTTCCAAGCTCTCCCGGTGTACGCTTGAGTTTATCAAGCTCTTCTAGTACTGTTACAGGAATAGCAACTTCATGGCGTGGAAATTTAAATATAGCTTCTGGGTCATGTAAAAGGACGTTGGCATCTAATATAAATACTTTTTCTTTCACGGTAGGCTCCTTCTGTCGTATGGGCTACCTATACAATTCGAAGCGAATTACTGCAAGAGATGAAAAAATCAGCAGTCGGAAGCTTAGAGTGCTAAATTTACGATTGACGAAACATAGAGTCCTATAGTATAATTAATAACAACCTGAGAGGTGAGCTATGGTGAAGATCACAGATAAAATTATTTCTATTCCTCCCTACATATCGACAACCTGGGATAAGGTGGTCTCTTTGCATATGAAGGAGCAGGAGCTGATTATTACGCTTAAAAACGGAGAAGCAGTAGCACTGCCGGGTCTCGCTCCCGATGTGATCGAACTGATGTTTAGTAGCCACGCTGCCTTTCTCGAAGCTAGCGCGAGTAGGCCTATACAAGAGCCAGTAAAAAAGATTCTACAAGGAGCCGATCATCTGGGGGCGCCATTTCGTTTAGCTTTCGGGTCAATTGAAACTATTGGGCAATCGCTGCAGCACAACCCTGCCTATAGCGATTTACCTCCGATACCTGCAGATATTGCCGAAAAGATTGGTCTAATCGCGAAAGCCGTCCCGTCAGAAGACCTCGCCTCCCTCCCGGCGGCAGAAGAAAATTGCAACTGCATCTACTGCCAGATGTGCCGCATTCTCAAGCAAGGAGTTGCAGCATCTGCAGAGCCGCTACATATGTCTGTAGAGCCTCTTGAAGAGGAGGTAAGTGAAGCCGATTTGCGATTTGAGCAGTGGGAGATCACAAATAGTGGCGATAAGCTCTATCACCTCACAAACAAGCTCGATTCGTCGGAACAGTATGACGTCTTTCTTGGATCTCCTGTTGGCTGCACCTGCGGTAAGCCAAATTGCGAGCATGTCATCGCTGTTTTACGACACTAGCCTTGTATATAATGGTCCAGCTCCTTAAAATTGGGCGAACCTTAAGGAGCTGTTCGTTTATGTATCACCGTTATATTACATTACTACTGTGCACTGCTGTGCTTTCTTCTATTTCCCTTTTCGCTGACAATGATGCCGTCTCTTGTGGCAAAAAGGCGTGCGGAGAAAAAAAACAGGCTGAGGCATTTACTGGACAGGTGCTGAGAAACCGCGTCCGGATGCGCCTGCAGCCAAGTCTTGATGCCTATGTCTTTTCTGAGCTAAAGCAAGGCGATGTTCTTCTTGTTACCCATCAAGTAGATGACTTTTATGCCTGTCTGCCTCCCAGAGGGCTGAAGGGCTATATTTTCCGTACCTATGTTCTTGATGGAGCAGTAGAAGGTGCCAATGTGAATGTGCGACTGGAACCAGATACAACATCACCGGTGGTTACGCAGCTCAATACCGGAGATAGAGTGTGCGGGGTTGTGGCTCCACAGAACAGTAAATGGCTCGAGATTGATCTTCCAGATTCTGTGAAATTTTATGTGGCCAAAGAGTTTATCGGTAAAGCCGGCCCTGTGAGTCTCTATGCGGAACATGGAGCAAGACTTGAGAGGGTGAAGCAAGAGTTATGCAGTATTGAGATACAGCTCGATCAGGAGATGCAAAAGCCCTTTTCCCAAATCCAGCTCACTCCCTTTGCCAATAGGCTCTCGAAAGTGATTGCTGAAAATAGCGACATGCCTGAAGAAGTAGATCAAGCAAAGGCGATAACGTCCAAAATGCAAGAGGCCTACCTGGCTAAGAGTTTGGTTGCATCTCAAGAGTGTCCACCAGCTCCTGAGCAGCCGGAGCCTACTCCAGAGCCGCCGAGCTTGCCTGAACAAAAAGAGCTGGCTGCTGTTTTGCCAAGTCTTTGGACTAACCAGGAGGAGAGGCTTATTCAGCAGGCTATTCAGGAAGGCACGGTCGAAACGCCTGAGCAGTTTTATGCAAATGAGCGACAAAAGGCAGTGAGCCTGACCGGTATTATCAAGCCCTACAACAGCCATGTGAAAAATCGGCCCGGAGACTACCTGCTGATCGATAGCAAGTCTCAGCTTCCTATAGCCTATCTCTATAGCACGACAGTTGACCTGCAGGAATTTGTGGCTAAACCTGTCTCTTTAGAGGTATCTACAAGGCCAAATAATCACTTTGCGTTTGCTGCCTATTTTGTCCATTCGGTAGAAGGGTAGCCAAAGTGCCTCTCGCACGGGTCCATTCAGGGACATGCCTTGGTCTTGAGGCAGTCGCTGTCCACATCGAAGTGGATGTGGTAAAAAGTGAAAAGCCTTTTATTGTGATCGTCGGGCTGCCTGATACGGCAGTCCGAGAGGCAAAAGATCGCGTTTTTACTGCCATTAAAAATTCCGGAAGCGATATTTCCTCTCTTTCTTGCACAATCAACTTAGCTCCTGCCGATCTTCGAAAAGAGGGAAGTCTCTTCGATCTTCCTATAGCAATAGGCTTGCTATGTGGCCTTGGAGTCATTCCAAAATCGGCCATTGACAATCTCTTGATTGTGGGCGAGCTTGGCCTTGGCGGAGATACGCGTCAGGTTGTAGGAGCGCTTGGGTTTGCTCACTTGGCCAAGAGCTTGGGGCTGAAGGCTATTTTACTCCCAAAGGCGAACGGTCAGGAGGCGGCGCTTATTCCCGGGGTGGAGGTAATCGCTGTTGCCACGTTGCGAGAGGCAATTCAGTACCTAACAGGTACCATCGCTTCACCTGCAGTTGTCCCGTATTCTAAAAAAAATAGTGTACAGCAAAAGGTCAGTGTCGATTTTTCTGAAATTCAGGGCCAGGTAATGGCTCGAAGGGCAATGGAGATCGTAGCAGCAGGTGGCCATAATGCGCTTTTAAATGGCCCTCCGGGGACAGGAAAGAGTATGCTTGCCAAGGCGCTTGTAGGAATTCTGCCTCAGATGGACTTTGAAGAGGCTCTTGAAGTGACCAGGATTCGATCTGTAGCTGGCTTGGTTGGTTCCGATGCTACTTTAGTGGCTGATCGTCCCTTTCGAGCTCCTCACCATACGGTCAGTTATGCCGGCCTTATTGGGGGAGGATCAGTCCCGCGCCCGGGAGAGCTTGTTCTGGCTCATAGGGGAGTGCTCTTTTTAGATGAATTTCCTGAGTTTTCGCGCCATGTCCTGGAGGCCCTCAGGCAGCCGCTTGAGGAGCGCAGGCTCACCATTAGCCGAGCGCTTGGCGCTGTAACCTATCCCTGTAGCACAATCCTTGTTGCTGCTATGAACCCCTGTCCTTGCGGCTATCATGGACATCCTGACAAGCCCTGTAAAGATTCCAAGCTGCAAATTGAGCGATACCAGCGCAAGATTTCAGGTCCTCTCTTGGACCGAATTGACCTGCATATCTCTGTAGGTGCTGTTCGGAGTTCTGAAGTTGCCCTTCACAGAGAGGCTGAAAGCTCAGCTGAGATACGAAAAAGGGTGCAGATGGCAAGAGATCGCCAGTATGCCCGCTTTGCAGCAGCTAAGACCAATGCAGAGATGAGCAATAAAGAGATTGGAAGTCTTGTGCGCCTTGATCCCTCTACGAAGCAGCTACTGGATAGGGCTATGGACATGTTTGGCCTATCGCTGCGCGCACTGTTCAGGGTGCTGAAAGTGGCTGTTACGATTCACGACTTGGCAGGAAGTGATACCGTAAAAGAGGAGCATGTTTTGGAGGCTCTGAGCTATAGGGAATCATCGATATAGATTTCTGAAAAAAACGACAAACGACCAAAACGACACTAACGACAACTGCAAGCGTCATTTTGGTCCTTTTTGTCGTTTTATGTCGTTTAAGTCCCTTTCGTCGTTTTCGTC
>JAFEGS010000607.1 GCA_018239705.1 Verrucomicrobiota bacterium
TTTTATGTCATCAAAAAATTTTCCCATAATTACTCCTTTCGAAGCCTGGTTACTAGCGTTTTAAAAATATTTCTCTCTTCATCGGTGAGGTTCTCCTGAACATTTACAACTTTAAGCTTTGTGCTTTTCATTATTAAGAGAAAAAGTGCTTAAGTTGACACCATTGGCCCCAACCCAAGCATCTTGTGCAGCTTCTTAAACAGACATTCTAATCAGGTAGTTGCCATATGGAGGCTTGATTTCTTTTCCATCCAGCAGTTCCCCCACAGCAGCTATTTGCTCCCTCGTCATTCCTCCTGTAGCATACAAAAAAGAATTCCATTGTTTTCCTGCTTCGCTTGCGGTGATGAGCGTGGTGACATAGTTATTCTCGTCAAATTTTTCTTTACCTCCGGAGCCATCCAACGCATAACGCTTAAAAACAACCTCCACAACAACATCGACCCTTTCTTTTGTCTTGGGATCTAGTATGTCAATTTTGATGGCGATAAAAGGGCGGTTGCTTCCCATAATGCCCCTCACAGCTGAGTGGCCCTGTAACATCGAGGGCTTGACACAGTTCTGAGCGTATTTACCGTCATTTTCGAGGTTGAGATCTTTAGCTGTGACCTTAAAGAGAGCGGAAATTTTTTCGGTGCCAACGATGCCGCAAAAATCGGGTCCGTATGTATCTTCAATCTCTGCTTTTTTACTTGCTTGCTCCTTCTCAACGAACTCTTTTAACTGGTTGAGCTCAGATAAACTGAGGTTACTAATCATGCTAGTTAGATCTACTTTTGCAATACTACTGGTCATATTACTATCTCCTTAAAATTATTTACTAGTAACAATTGGATAAACGCTGATATCGATACCCGCGCTCTGGCACTTATCAGTGACATACGTTGCATCATAAAGACCATCTACGGTCTTAGCATGTGGAGGCGCATCACAAATAAGCAGAGCAGCATGTCTGCTGTTTGGACCCCAAGATAGCTCCTTTTGAGCAGCAAGAAGGGCATCAAACACAGCCTCTTCATGATCCCCTCCTCCCGAAACCACGACATCTTGTATTGCCTGTTCAACAAGATCGAGGTCAGATGAAAAATCTAGGCGAACGCGGTTGAGAAAGCTATCACCAGCATCTCGATATTCCAGAAGAGCAATACGAAAAGTAACATCATTCTTACTCTTCTTTAATGTCTCTAAAAACCCAAGGAGATTACGTTTCACTTGGTTTATATCATCTGTCATGCTAGCTGTCGTATCGAGAACAAAGGCAATGTCAAGAGCGTCACCAGGCGAAATATCATGCAGCATATGTTCGAAAATTTTAGTAACAATAAACGGCAACGCATCAGATGTAGGTGCAAGACCCATAATCCCATTGGTAGCTCCGGCTATTTTGCGGAAGGCATCTACAGCGTCGCTATAATAGAGCCTCTTATATCGATCTTCCATCTTCGAAGTAACAACGATAGGCTGACCATCGCTCTCAACCGTAATCATAGCGCCGGCCTCCAGTTTCCCAATCGTCTCATCCTGCTTTCTTATCCACTCCTCTTTAGCTAGGAGGAGTTTTTCGCGTTCGGTATTTGCTATTGGACTCTCTAGCTGTAGGTCTATTTTCAGTATCTGCCTAGCATAGTGCTTTAACTGTGCACTGGCTTCTTCAATCGAGATATATTGAATTTCTGGTTCAAATTTATATTCACAATGCAGGGTGCATTTCTGTGTCACAGGATCAAAAGTCATGCTCGGATTTTCACAACCCTCCTTACGTACTTTTGGCATGGTGCAGACAGCCCCTGAACCTGCTTCTGTAGGAGCAGCTCGAGCGCCCGGTATACTATTGACAACTCTTGAGAACAGATCGTCGAAATAGGAGCAGCCCTGTTGTAGCATAGTATACGCACGAGCATAGGCGTTCCAACCCATATTGCGCACTGGCCCTCTAACGGCTTGGCCAATGATATAAAACGTATGATTAGGATTAGGTCCATATTGAACCGGGCACGAAATGGAAGGATTGGAAAAATTGCAGCTTGGCACTGTGCTTGAATTACTAATAGGATTAGATCCAGCTGTCATTGACATAAAAGGCCTCCTTATTAAGTTGTATGAAGGCAGTATGATGCGCTCGCGCTTTTTCAGCAATCAGTTTACTCCCACGCGCCCTTCCCAAAAAAGTGCGCATGGTGTATCCCTGAAGAAGCCGATCCTTAAATCATGTATCACGGGGGGAGTACCAGTGGGGCGCCAGCACATGCCCTCTCTACGTCTTTACCGATAACAGGTCATATTCTGCAGCAGAGTGCTTTGCTGCAACACTGCAAAACAATCTTGCTGCAACAATCATTGGCACCAAGACCGGAGGCGACGGCTGCGGGGCTATGAACCGCATCGATGAGCTCTATACCGATCTTCACTCAATTGAGTAGCCTATTTTAAGCTGTGAGCCTTTCTGTTTTTGCTTGGTAGCCGAGAAGCCAGCAAGTTCCTTCAGACTCTTTACATGAGTGCCTCCACATCTCTGTGGCTGGTAGCTGCCTATGGCTACAAGCCGATGGGAAGGGTTGTCGTTTTGGATGAAGATAGGAAGGTCTTCAGCCACCGCCCTAGCAAGGGCTGTATTCACCTGAGCCAAGTCAATACCTGGGGCATTGGAGCACTCACAGACAAATTCCACATAGGCGCCGTCGGGGTAGTGGTGGCCTTTATGGGCGCGCCAGCTTGGGCATAGCATCTCTACAATGTGGGCAAGGAGATGGCCTGCAGTGTGCAGCCTCGAGTTTTGGACTCTCCTTTCCTCATCTACGAGAGCCTGCACCTCCCGACCTACAAGATGAGGATATTCTCTATCGGTGTAGTGTCGGACCTCATCCCCTGCCCAGCGGACAGCGTGAATGAACGCTTGAGTGCCTTCCACCGCCACACTCCCCTTGTCAGATGGCTGACCGCCGCCTTGGGGATAAAAAATGGTCTCTGTAAGAGTAAGGTAGCTCCCATGCTCGTCCTGGGACGAGGCGAGAATGTGGCAAGATGCAGAAAACTTGTAACTATCTTCAAAGTAGCCTATTTTTGTAGCCATATACCTTCCCTTTTTTGTATCCATTTTAATAAAATTGATTGCATATTGCAATGAAAATCATTAGAATACCTGGAATATGCTAAGGAGAACAGACAATGGACCAGATACATACACTCCGCCACAGCTCTCGCAAGCTGGTTCGCGAGCTTGGCATTATCCAGCTCGATAAAAGCCTGGCAGGCCCAACCCCACAGCACTGCCACGTCATCGTGGAGATTGGGGAAGCACGAAGCGGCATCACGGTGTCAAAACTGGCAGAGCTTCTTTTGATGTCGGTCTCTGCCATGTCGCGCCTTATACAGTCACTGATCGAGCGAGGACTGGTAGAGGCTAAAGATGGGATCGATAAGCGCGAAAAGTTCCTCGTTCTCACCTCTACCGGCAAAGAGGAGCTCAAAAACATCGATGACTTTTCAAACGCCAAGGTAGAAGGGGCCTTTGCCTATCTCACAAAAGAGGATCAGGCAGAAATTATCCGCTCTATCCAGAAGTATGCAGAAGCACTCGAAAAGAGCCGCACCCAGCTAGCCTATGTGAAAATCCACACCCTCTCCACCTCGCGCCCCTTGCGGCGGCAGATCGTCCAGATGGTAGAAGAGATCCAGAAATATGAGATTGAGGTTACTGTGACAAAGGAGCTCAATACATGCATCCTTCGGGCCGAAGAGACCTTTTACTACAATAACTCGTATAACTTCTGGTATGCCACAAACAACGAGGGCACAGTTGTTGGCTGTATCGGCCTGAGAAAGATCGATGATATGCAAGGACAGCTCTTAAAGTTCTTTGTCGATAAGCGCTTTCGAGGTAAAGGCCTTGCCCAAAAGCTGCTCGCTACGGTCGAGAAAGCTGCCTCCAAGCATGGTTTCAGCGAAATCTGGGTAGGCACATTAAACAAACTAGCAGCGACAGAGCAGTTTTACCTCAAGAGCGGCTTTTCCCCTGTACAAGAAAAGAAGCTCCCTGATGGCTTTAAGAAGTGCTATCTCGATGTACTCTTTTATTCAAGGTTCGTTTGAGCAGTATGGAAAGGACCTAAACGACACTAACGACATAAAACGACGAAAAGGACAAACGACACAAACGACGAAAAAGACGAAAACGACTTAAACGACAAACAACGACCAAAAGGACTCACCGCACTTGTCTTTTTCGTCGTTTTATGTCGTTAGTGTCGTTTTCGTCTTTTTGGTCCTTAGTGTCGTTTAAGTCGTTTTCGTCCTTTTCGTCTTTTGTGTCGTTTGTCGTTTTGGTCCTTTGTCGTTTATTTTCGACTACTTGCTTTTAATAGTTTATGGAAGCGACTTTACATGAACTTGACAACTTCGCCATTTCGTGGGTATGATTGCTCGCCGTAGATGTTCCCAAGTACCTTCAACGCTTCATCAAAGAGAGATTAATGGCAATTACTGCATCTCAAGCGCCTCTATTTCCAGACCCTCTTACCCAGGATAATGCCTATCTTAACGCCTTCGATCGCGCCTCTATCAGAGGCGATCAAAAACAGGCAGAGCAGGTTTTAGAAAGCTTCCACCCAGAAGTCCCAACCGTTGCCAAAGCGCTCCATAAAATATCAAAACAATATTTTATTTTAAAAGAGCAGTATGCCAATACTGAATTTGAACTGGTCCCCCTTGAAAAAGAGATAACCTCACACAACCTCACCGACTTCTTGCTCATGCTGCAAGGAGGTGCAAGCTATCGCGCAAAAACAAAAGAGGGTGAGCCACTTTCCCATCTAGCCCTGCGTGAAGGGCAAACCGAGATGCTGCATATGCTTCTCCAGTTTCGCGTAGACCCAAACGAGAAAGACAAAGCGGGCAAAACGCTGCTCAAAAAGGCACAAGAGCTGGGCAATATAGGTGCTGCCTACCTGCTTATTGCGTATGGGGCAAAATACACCACAGCCGATGTGTCAGGACTTATGCAGATAGCCAAAACCCACGACCCACTCTACGTCTCTACTCGAGACACTCTGCTCGCTGCAGCAGCAGTGACCTACTACCTGGCAAAAACTGTTATGAGCTCACACCCATTTCTCGAAGCGATCCCTATTCTCACACAGACATGGGCCCTTTTTGATGTAGCCTCTCCAGCATCTAATAGAGCCATCTGGGCCTTGGGCCTTACAGCCCTCCAGCTGCTGCCTATCACAAATATAGCCACGCAGATGGGGATGGCAGCCTCTGTGGCCTATTCCTGCTTTTCAGGGCTCAAAGCTGCCTACAACAATTTCTCCCTTCGCCCGCTACGGTCCATTGTAAAAGGCGCTATTGTCTCTATCAACGCATTTCAAGCATGCTCTCTCTTTAAAAATACCACTGCTCGAGAGATTAGTGAAAATGAGCTTTTACAATCGCTACAGACATGCCACAATATAACCACTGATGACATTACAGCTCTCGACATACGCACCCCTGCAGATCGCATGAGCTGGCTGCTGGCTCATCCTCACGCATACAAATGCGCACCAATCCTCGAGCACTCCTTCAGCTGCGACACCTTTAAGGCGCTGTACCATAAAGCATCTCTCACATATCATCCCGACAAAAGCAGCGCTGCAGGCTCTTCCATACAGACTATCCTCTATGCGGTAAAGAGCGCATGGAAATCTCGCTGTATCATAAAATAAACTATTGACAATATACACATCGATTCATAGGATGCCGCTCTTGTCCTAATTTCAATACTGGAGGTAAAAAAATGAGTGCACCGACACTTGTAGATAGCGTACGATTATATAATAGGTTTTATGACTGTCAATATATGGATTGCTTACAGAAGGGCGAGGGGCGTAGCTTTGGATCTTTCATGTGGCAATGTATGAGAATGACATTTCAATCCGAAAACCCGCTACAAAATAACGAAATAGTTGCCAAACTCATAAATGGACTGCAGCACATGTATGATACTAGTCCGGGGTATGGACAATGGCTACTAAACCGCTACTGGGAGTGTACGCAAAAGCGAGTGTCGTTTTATCAAGCACATGGCATGAATACGAGTGACGACTTCCGCTTTGCAGATCTGTCTATTCGCTGTGAAGGCACCCAACTCTTTAAGGAGTGTATAGACGAGCCGATGCCACCCGAGACACCCTGGGCATATGTAGCTGCACAGGTGATGCTTCCTGTGAGCGTTCTCCTGCTTGCCAGGGCATGGCATAAAGGAGATTATTTCCAGGCTGCTGCGCTTGTCGCTGCTTCTGCGGGATGCGCCTATTGCCTATTTGGTTAGCAGTACACCCTCTTAAGTCATGGCAATCGCCATGACTTGTATTAATAAACACCGCTAGATAATTGCAATAAAACCACTTCGACATGTATAATACTTTTTTATATTTATCATGTTCGGAGAAATAAATGAATAATATTAATCAAAATTTAATTAACATATCGCCTTCTAGAGAAAAGGAACTCGATTTTCTTCCTCTAAATATTAACTTTGGATTTAGCCCAAAAGCCTTTTTGAAGCATTACAATAAGCCTGTACCTACCTCGTCAAAGGAGCTTTATGAGAGCTGCTGGAAAACGCTCTTTGAGCTGAGAGATAGTAATAAGAAACAGCAAAACGAAGACTATATCTTTACCTATATGACTATGGCAAAGTTTTTAGTCGATTTTGGCGTCTATCCGGCATATTATGCAGATAATACTCAGAAAAAACAGTTTATCTCTCAATTGATTGATACACTTCATAAAGTAACACCGGACAGTAACAAAGCCGTTAAAAAATGGTCGCAGCTCTATGTAGGGCTTCTCTTTGAAAAATTTGCTTGCGATTTCCATAGCGAGGAGAGCCACTGGAATAAACAGCAAAATTACTATGCTCAGGCATGGACCTGCTACGAAGAGGCCATTAAACTCCAGACAACAAGAACAACGCATCTTTTGGCCGCGCGTCTGCTTTTGAACTATGGCTACGTTCCCAAAGGGATGGATGCAGAGCAGGCAAAAACAAAAGGCGCTCAGCTCGTCGCAGAGGCACTAGAGTCAAAAGAATCGGCTGTTACCAACAAAGAGTACACTCCTCGAAAGGTGCAAGAGCGGGGGTTAAAGGATTTTGCAAAACCGAAATACATACAGCAAGCGCGAAAGCAGCTGGAGAATAGCCCAAAGAGCGCTCGCATCGGTAGTGACGCTGATGAAGATAGTGGCAAGATGCCAATCGATACTGCGCTGGAAAAGATCTATCCTACAGTTGTGACCAAGTATAGTAGCCGGGTGTGGCGTGCAAACGTAGCTAGAAAAGTCCTCTATCTGTATGACACAAAGAAGCAAAGTAGAGCAGAAATCACACAAGCGTTACAAATACATAAAAGTATTGTTGGCCAGGTCTTAATAGCCAACGGGAGAGACAAACGGAAGGTAGTACCTTCTACCTCTACCCGCCTTTCGCATGAAAAAGTTGTCGAAGCCTTTCAAAACTTGGCTCCTGAAGAGAAGAACATCTCTTTCCTCGCCTTTTCGAGGAAATTGGGTATGCCCAACACGACTGTGACGAGAATTCTTGAGCAGGCAGGGCTTTACCACCCCAAAAAGAAGGGTTCGTAGTATACACCGTCCAAGATGAACCCTCACAAACATTACCCAAGAAAACCTAAGAACACCACGACGGGCGAATGTTATCAGGCCAACAGCCTGAATTATATAAGCCCAGGGCATAGCCCTGGGTATGCTATATAATGTTTTTTTGCAGACTGAAAGTCTGCGTTATAACGAAGCTATTATAACGCAAGCCTTCAGCCTGCAATTCATTTCCACAATATACTTAGGGCGATGCCCTAGGCTTGTATATTTCAGGCCGTTGGCCTGATGAAAGTGGACAAAAACACTCTCCTGCATGTATCAATAGTAGCCAGTCCCTTAATACTCTACTATCCTCTAAGGAGTACTGCATGAACTTCCAATTCATACAAGGCGCCACAAATCTCGGTCCCTACCTACTGCAGGGACTTACCTCCTTCTTCACCCCTTCCGATGAAACTGCTCCAAAAGAAACAGCTCCTCAAAACCTACCCACATCCAAGCCACAGCAATGCCAAAAGGAATGCACGCCCAATGCAACTATAGGAAAGAAAATATCACTCCAGACAATAGACAAACTGAGCCTGAGTGCCATATGGACCGTTGCTGAAAAGGAAAATGGACCAACAGCTATCCTCTTCCATGGCCATGGAAACATGTGCAATGACATGGCGCTGCATGCCAAGTGGTACCACAAGCGAGGGATCAACACACTGTTTGTGACAATGAGAGGCTATGGTGAAAGCGGTGGAGACAGCTCTAATCTTAATGAACTAGGCCTCTACTTTGATGTGGAAGCTGCTGTGTACTATGTATCCAGAACAAAAGCCATCCCCATGGACAAGATTGTGGCTCATGGATGCTCTCTTGGCGGCTCTCTTGCCGCTGCTGCCGGCAGCTTTTTTGGCGCCTACGTCACACTTGACCATGCATTTACCACTCTTGCTGCTATTAAAAATAGCCCTGAATGTCTTCCAAAGGGAATTATTGAGGGAAAATTCCAATCAGGGAAGATCTATTCCAATGGCGAAATAAAACTTACCACTGATGGGCTGAGTACTGTAGAAAAGGCAAGGAAGCTTGAAAAGGAGCTCTTTATTTTCTCTGGCTGCGACGACCAGGTAATGCCTCTCAGCTTTTCAGACGAGCTGTATGAAGCCAGATATGGAGCCTCTCCCTCTGAGATGCAGCCTCAAGAAAGAAAATACTACCAGCAGAGTAAAGAAAGCCATATTGCTGTGATGCAGGGCGGCCACTGGGCTGTTTTTGCAAGGGATGAGGGCGCCTCACAAAAGTATGCGCAGCACCTCTATAGTATTGGCCTCATGGACAAGAAATATTTATCACTTTGAGGAGCCTACACGTCTACACCGCTCAGCTCTCTGAGTAGTTTGCAAATAGGGCTCGTCTTATAGACTTTCGCACTTTCAGGCATGTATCGCAGTGTATTTTCCAGCATCGTTTTTAGACCTAACGCAGTAGGCTGATCATCTCCGATCAGTTCGCTAATGAGCGCAAGCTCGCTTTTTTTGTACACCGCCTTACCCGAAAGAAGCTTTGCCTGTACAATTGCTTTTTGCACTGCTTTGTCATCTAAGTCGAGTGCCATATCTGGAGGTACTTTTCCACTTATTTTGCCATTAAACGAAATTAACGCCATTGATGAGCCATCTGCAATCTTTGAACTATTGAGCATTCCGCTCTTAATTTTTGCACCATCTTCGCAGCTCACCAGACGATAGGTATCTTTCTGACCAGGAGATTTAGTCACCAAAAGGTACTGTCCAGGCAAAAAATAGCCGCCATGCCATGGATCTCCTATTTTTGAGCCCTCAGCCACAGCCAGCATTACATTGGGAGAGACTTCCAAAGCATATTCATCTTGCGAGAAAAGAGAACGCACCTGCTCTGAAGGCAATGCAATAGCCACAGGAACAAACACACCACTCCTTCCAAGCCCTTCGAGTACATAGCCGTCATTTTCAACAGCGCATAATTGCCGATACTGCTTCTCCTCCAGTCCTGTATAGAAAACTTCAACGTCTAATCCTCGCCCAATCCCTCGTTCCTGTTCTTGTTCCTGTTCTTGTTCAATTTCAACTTCTACCTCAACTTCTACTTCCATCTCCTCTCCTCCACTATCTGCGCCTATAGTGACCACCGGAGGAATATCGTCTACGCTCACACAATTTCTTAGTGCTGCATCAATGCCATCTTTATAACGTACTGCGATTCTCTCGTTAACGGCCTTCCCAATAGCACTATCTTGTATAAGTGCTAAGAATTTCTTACATCTTTCCACTTCATAATCGATACCCTCTTGTGCACTGACCTGCCTCGAATTATGGAGACTCTCCCACGGATCATCCTTTTCAGTTGCCTCGAACAGTGTTTGTAGCTGATCGTACACCTTTTTCCTCTCTGGATAGGGAAGCTTCATCATCACGTCTCTGATGGGCTTTTCGACAATCTCCTTCATTTTATGCTTCCCGGCCATCCAGCACTCTTCACGCGCACTTGTAGCATAATTTTTCAGCAGATAATTCCATATAGAATCAGAGTTGAGCGCAAACTGCTTTGAAAAGGCATCGCCCATTGCATCAAGCCTCTCATTTATGCCTTTTGCATTCCAATCCGATTCTTTCTGATCAACAAAAAGACCAGCCAGCATCAATTGGATGGCCTTTTCGACCTCTGTATTTGGCTTCAGGTTGACTATACTCTCGCCAAAGTCTCTATAGGTAGCACCCAGCATTGACTTATAGGGCTCCTTTTCAAAAGCTGCTTGAAGGATCAGCGTAGCGATATGGTCTTGCACTTCCTGAGTCACAAAAAAATCGACAGTTTGTGCATTAAGGACCTGACGCATCCGGAAAACAGCCTGCAGAATATCTCTGAGCTTCATATCCTTACGAATACTTACAATCGCTCTTGCCGTTGGCGGCTGTTTGATATCGGTCCCAGTTTCATGTTTACTAGGGATAATGGTGACGCGCTCGTCTACCTTTAGTTTCGACTGACTAAGCGGTATGGTTACCCATTTGCCATCATCTCCACGCTCTCGAGAAAGCCACTCTCCTGTCTGCATGTTTGGAAAGATACAGCCCTTAATTTCTGGCCGCTTGCCTACCTTCTGAATATCGCTTAAAACTTCATCGACATACTCCTGAAGGTTTGCTTTATCCTTGAGCAGGTTACCGCTATCCATAAAGACATATACATCGCTCTCAGTAGCAAATATCTCCTTCATCTGCTCTGTATAGCTTAGTTTTTCTGCATTGGCGGCTCTTATGCGAGCATTGCCGTTTTGGAAATCGCTCTCCAGCTTTGCAATGGTTCGCCCATCCGTACCCTTTTCCTCCTGCGGCTTCATCGTCGGGGTAAAAATCCCCTTCTTTATCGTACCTGAGTAGCCACAATCCTGATTACCAACACCCGCAAAGCCCTGAGGTGTTACTGAAATACTCTTGGTAAAGAGTGAAACCTGTTTGAATACATAGGTCTCCATAAAACCCTGAAGAGACTTTTGATCCTTGTTCAGCGCTACCTGAAAGGCATCGATCAATGCATCTGACGGCGGCTTATCTTTGAAAATAAATTTCGATACGTTTTGCTCACCGAAAATTCGTGCATATTCCTTATAGGCATCGGTATCGCTAAGGGCCGCTCCTTCTGCACTCATCTCTCTTTCAGCCGAATTTTGAAGTCTTCTGAAAATATCTACTACAGCCCTTCTTGGAATACCTTCGTGAAGAGCAAGCTGTGCGGAATAGATCACCTGTTCGTATGGATCACTCGGAATACTTGGCTTAGGACTTCCAGGAGCAAAGTAGGGACGCGCTACATAGACATTGCTTTGCGGGTCTACGTGGTAATTTGAACCGCACTCCTTGAAAAGCGATTTTCGGAAGGTAGCGCTTATTGCCTTTGCACATACCGCAAGAGACCTTCTGATCTCAGGATCACTGATTTTGGTTTCAATCCATTCCTTTCGCTCTACTTCGTAAATATTTTTTTGAATAACCAAATGCTCAACTGAACCCTCAGGATAGCTGGATAGCGCCTCCTCTGTAGCTGGCAATTTGCGAGCAAGCCGTGCCGCCTCTGCCCGGGTAACCTTCGCCAAAATTTGTCCATCAAAGGGTGTCGTCTGCAGCATAAAATGCTCCAGATACTTATTTGGATCATTTTTTCTTAACTCGGCAAAAAGGTTGGCATTCGTTTCATCTAAAATTGCAAAGGCGATCTTGCTTAGCTGCGGGGCCACTTCCCTATCGTACAGAGTAGCTGTAAGCTCTTTAGCTGGCTTTTTGTAATTTGGGTCACTTCTTGACTGGAATTTATTAACAAAGTCAAGCGACACTTTTTTGCATATCTCTGAATCGCTTGCCAGGCGCATGACCAGCTGAGAGACAATGGTGGCTCTCTCTCTGTTAACTATCTCTTCGTCGCCTATGGGGAATTTATAGATAATCCCCGGATCCATCACCATGTCAATTTCATCGATCTGCAATAGCTCATTTTGAAATTCCTGCATGATATCATTGATAAGCTCATTACACGCCGCATTCCCAACAGACAGAGACTCTTTCCAGGCTGCGAGAATGGCTTTACGCTGATCTGGGGTAAATAGGACTGCAGAGCCGCGCTCTTTTGCATTCCTCAGCCCCTCTAAGTAGGTGCTCAAATAGACCATGTCTTTCCCTGAGTCCCTGTTAAAAGGCATAACGAACACAAGCTGATCATACGAGTCTCCAAGCACCTGTGAAAGCTTCGAACGAACTTCAACAAAGAGCGATGGAGGTACACACACCGATGAGAGCCGATCGGAACGAGCAAACAAAAAGGCCAAAACAGGCTGCAAGACCGAGGTCTTTCCTGCGCCCATGATCATCTGTAAGACCATATCCTCGCTATTTTTTTGCGCTTTATCGAACTTCTGGATATTCGCTACTTGATCTGCTCTCAGCTTAAACTTTAAAATCGCCTCTGCAGCAAGGAAGATCATCGCAAGGGGATCGTCCATGTCATAGGCTCTTGTTACCACAAGCGACTTTCCAAGATCATCCATCAAAATAGCTATTGTTTCTTTTGGAACTGCGCTTTTTTGGGCAGCCTCAATCTCTTCAATTTTCTCTTTTGATCGATCCAGATGCTGTACAAATTGCTTTTGGATAAGATAGTTTTTCACTGCCTCTTTCAACGACGCTATCGCCTCAGTAGAGAGCTCTGGATAGCGTTTTGCAAGCACGGCGTCACTATCGAGGCGGCACGAGAGCACGCACAGCTCTTGGATAGTGGGAGCCTTGCGTTTTTTGGAGCGAAACTGGATTTCAGAAATAGGATCTGCCAGCAAAGCGAGGTGCACCGACTGAACAATTTTTTCTTCTATGGAAGCAAGCGTTTGGCTCTCTCTAATAAGAAGGTCAGAGATACTTCCAAGAAGAGGCGCGAGCTCTTTATCACTTTTCAGTGTGTACAGTTTGTCATCCCCTTGTTCGGCAATAGCGATATCGTCCTGCTTAAGCCGAAACTGCTCTTCGGTCATCTTGTCGCCTGCAGCCTCTATGCTCTTTGTATTAAACAGGGTCCCTTTCGTTATGGGGCGATCTTTTTTCTTGTCTTCAAAGTAGCTACTTCCAAGATCTAATAAAAATTTCTTCTCTTCGTCCGAGGCTTTCGTGTTTCCAAGGCCGTGAAGACTCTGTACACCCTTCTTGATGAGCTCTTCTGGCTTTACTTTCTCCTTTTTGGGAGTAGCGGTAGCCCCCTCTATTGGCTTCCCTGTCACTCCACCGGCCTTTATTTCATCGCGAATATCTGCGCTGAAATAAAGATCTCTTAAAAGCTTTGTAGCACCCTGCTTTGTCTCGCCGGACGAAAAGTGTGCCAGATGGTGGAGCATGGGAAGGAGCCCATTTTTCCTTACCTCATCCAAATTTTTTGCATTCACGCACTCTTTTTTAATGCACCAATAATATTTCAAAAA
>JAFEGS010000608.1 GCA_018239705.1 Verrucomicrobiota bacterium
TATCATTCAATCATAGCCAGCCAAATCTATTTTGGCAAACAAGATTTGGCTGGCTATGATTGAATGATACGCAGCCAAATCTTGCAGCTTCCCGATCCGTGATTGACACCTAATACTGCCATAGCTATACTCTCGAGGTTCTTTCACAAAAAACTTGAAAGGCAGCAGCCATGACAACACGTTATACACGCCTTCTCTTAAGTCTTATCTCGCTTACGTTTCTCTCAGTACAAAATCCCACTGGTGTGACTACGCTCCAAACTTGCGTAAATAATGGCGCTTTTGCAGTATTTCCATTTGAAGAGTTTGTGCTTGCACTGGATAATGGCAGCGTCAGAGGGGAGGGTACCATCATCACACAGGATGGTAATCTTTTAGCGACTATAGAGGTGTACAAGCCCGATCCATGCCGACTTTTAACTGGCACTACCGATATTTCACAGGAAAAGGAGCTCTTTTTTGATGGAAATCTTGCCGTTCTCTCCTCACAGGGTCAGCAATGCTACTACCATTGGTTATTGCAGATACTGCCTCGGCTGAAAATTCTGACCGAAGCGGCCTTTCCCTACGATAAAATCTATCTTAGCTCCAGCAATTTTAGCTATCGCTGGCAGCAAGAGTCCTTATATGCTGTTATGGAACATCTACAGATCCCCCGAGATCGCCTCTTGTTAGTTGATGAGGGCACTATTGTTACAGCAAAAACCTTGCTCGTACCATCGGTTCTATGGACTCCATCAAAGCCAGCATTCCACACCTGCGACTTGACCTGGTTTAAACAATTTTTTTATGATGTCTTTGTGAAGACGAGCTCGGAAGCCTTACCAAAGCGTATTTATATCTCGCGCTCAAAAGCACAGTATCGCCGTATCAGCAACGAATCAGAATTGATTGAATGTTTAGATAAAAGGGGCTTTGCAGTGCTGCATCTAGAAGATCTTTCGATCTATGATCAAGCTGCACTGTTCCATAATGCTGACACTGTAGTCGGGCCTCATGGCGCCGGTTTTACGAATCTTATTTTTTGTAAACCTGGCACCCATATCATAGAGATCGATCATGGTGTACAGGGCGAAGAACAGAGAAGTTCCTATAAAGGCATGGCAAAGCGCCTTGGATGTATCTACCATCCCATGTACGTCGATCTTTTAGAAGAGACTGATGCCCCAGAAGATATTCATGCACCAATCAATCAAGATATGGTGCTGGATATGCAGGCTTTTCTACTTGTTCTCGACCTCGCCGCCGATAACGCTTCCTGAGACTATGCTCCCGTCAGAGAGAATCACCTTGCCTTTACCCGATTCAAAAGTGATATTTCCCGCTATCTTGCTGTTGTGGCTAAGTTCAACGGTCTGTGTACCGGGAAGCCACTTGATCTGGCGAACAACGATTGAAGGAGCAGTAGAATCATTCAGAGCTACTTTTTGTGAGCTGACAGTAATTTCATCCTGGAACTGAGATGAAGTGGCACTAAAAAAGCCATTCACAGCTGTTTTTCCGGACACCTGGCAATTGGCAAGGTGTACAGAGCCATTGACATCGATACTGCCAATGGTAGCATCTTGCGCGTCTAATTTGCCATTCACCTCAAGCAGCCCCTTAATACGCGTGCCATCCAAGGTAAGAGATCCATTCACACTCAAGGAAGAGACCGTTTCTTTTCCATAATGAGCAAAACCGGCGTGCGACACTGCAGTCTCATCGGTATGGCTAGTAGCATTTTCATAGTAGTAGATGTATCCATAGGCCAAAGCAGCACCTATGATCAGGCAAAGTAGATAGCGCATGAGTAACTCCTCTAATTTCGGCTTTTTAAGCCGGTATACCCTAATGCGCTATTTTAATCAACGAGAGCCCGCAGTGCTGTTTTGAGTGCATCACAGCCCTCATTATATTCTGCAGAGATGGAAAAAATGTGAGACGCATACTGGGGAAAATGGTCTATAAACTCTTGTATATATAGACTTGCCTCCTCCATATCACTCTTGTTCAGAGCTATCAGGAAGGGACGGCGCAAAAGTGATGCGTCGTATTGTGCAAGCTCATCTCGCAAAACAGTAAAATCGGACATGGGGGATCTTCCCTCAAACCCAGAGGCATCGCGTGCAAAAATCAGCACTTTTGTGCGCTCAATATGCCTCAAGAACTCAAGGCCAAGGCCTCTATTTCTATGGGCGCCTTCGATAATCCCCGGAATATCGGCTATTAACAGCCTCTTGAGGTCCGGATAGCGGATATTGCCAATATTTGGGTGGAGTGTGGTAAAGGGATAAGCTCCGATGGCTACATCTCTATTTGCCAGTGTAGAAATCAGTGTAGATTTTCCTGCGTTGGGAAAGCCTACAAGGCCGATATCGGCAATCAGCTTCAGCTCCAATTCTACTTCTGCAAACTCCCCAGGCTCACCCGGCGTGCAGATATTGGGGGCGCGATTTGTGGATGTGCGGTAAGAATAGTTTCCTTTACCTCCCTTACCTCCACGGCAGAGCGTAAACTGCTCTCCTGGCAGCGTAAGGTCAAAGAGCACCTCTTTGGTCGCTTTATCTTTGATAAGCGTTCCACAAGGCACTTTCAGAAGCAGATCTTGACCGTTCTTACCCTGTTTATGAGCGCCCATGCCTTGAGAGCCGTCTTGTGCTTTGATGATAGCGCGGTTGGCAAACCATTCAAGAGAGGCAACATTCTGATCGGCCTGAAGGATAACTGAGCCTCCCTTGCCGCCATTTCCTCCCGCAGGACCACCTTTGGGAATATATTTCTCTCTTCTCCAGGCAATAACGCCATTACCACCTTTGCCAGCACTACACTGCATGGTGACACGATCAATAAACATTATACCCCAAATAGTTCAAGAATTGGTTTTTTTGCCGCGCGAAAGCCCCGCGGTTAAACGATCAAAAACAGGCCAATATTCTAATATGGGCCTGTTTTTGATCGTTTAACCCCGGGGCTTTGGCGCGCAAAAAAATCCAATTCTTGAATTATTTGGGGTATATATCTAATTAACCTCAAAAGACAAAGGAACTGTGAATTTCACAGTTCCTAAAGGAGAGCATTACGCTTGAATGGGCTGGACCGAAACAGAAGTTTTGTCAGACTTTCTGAAGGAAACAAATCCATCTACAAGGGCGAATAGAGAATCGTCCTTTGCACGACTTACCTGTTTTCCCGGATGCCATTTCGTCCCGCGCTGACGCACAAGAATGCTTCCTGCTGTGACGAACTCTCCATCACCTACTTTGGTTCCCAGACGCTTCGAATGCGAATCACGTCCATTTCTTGTCGAACCTTGACCTTTCTTATGGGCCATGAAACCACCTCTCGATCACTATTTCACAATTTCAGTAATTTTAATTTCAGCATATTTTTGGCGATGGCCAAACTTACGATAGTTGTTCTTTCTTCGCTTGTACTTAATGGAAGTTACCTTTGGGCCTTTTGCCACAGCAAGGTACTGTCCCTTTACCACACAGCCTGCAACAGTAGGTGCTCCTACCTGCACTGGGCAGTTTTCTCCACCGAGAAAAAGTACTTCACGAAATTCTACCTGTTCTCCTGGATTTGCCTCTAGGAGATCAACCTGGATGATATCATCCTTTTTCACTCTATATTGTTTGCTTCCGCTTTGTATAATTGCGTACATAAATTCTTCAAGCTCCTACCAAAGAAGAAGATCTTACCGTAAATAGGTAATTTCTCACAAGAAACTTATTTCTTTTACTCTATTTTATGCTAACGTTGGTGCTGTATGGATGACTCAGCAATACAGCTCAACTTTCTTGAGAAATGGCTAGCGCTCGGGGGCGAAACCGTCGACACTCCCACCTGCCTCTATCAATTCAGCGATAAGCCATTTCACAATAAAGCCCTTCTGAAAGGACCGATGGTCCATACTGAAGACCAAATCGTCGAAATAGTCCGCCCTTTTAACCAAAAAAAGGCACGCTTCAACCTGTTCGTTCCACAGCATCTAGAAACCACTTTTCTTCACAACTGGCTCCTCAAAAAACAGTTCCACACTATTAGATATCTCACCAGGATGACAGCCCAACTTGCCACCTGCTGCCTGCCTGCTGATAATTTGAGCATAGAAATCAAAGAGATATCACAAGCAGAAGAGGTGCATGTCTATATCACCCTCTTTCAAGAGGCCTTTTCTTTCCCTGAAGAGTTCATTTCAGAATATCTGGCAGCAGTCACAGCAAGCTTTGAAAAAAAACCTTGCCCCTTTTCACTATTTATTGGCTATCTACAAGGAAAGGCGGTTGCCTGTGGCTGCCTCTTGTGGGGATCGCAAAGCGCCGGCATCTACCATATAGGGACTATTGCAGCAGCTCGCAAGCAAGGCGTGGCATCGCAGATGGTAGCAACCATGCTCAAGAAGGCTATGGAGGCAGGATACAGCTTTGCAGTGCTCAGTGCTCTACCTACAGCAGAGAGCCTCTACCAGAGACTTGGCTTTGTAAGCCTGACGAAATATACGATGTATGAAGGAATATGGCCAGAACTGGAATCGAACCAGCGACACAAGGATTTTCAGTCCTCTGCTCTACCATCTGAGCTATCTGGCCATTTGGAAAGACAAACGTAGAATGTGCACAGAATTCTAACGCAAACCGCTATTTTCAGTACACACATATTCGCAAAGCTCTTATTTACAAGAGCTTTGCGAATAGAAAAAGTTACTTCTTCGAATGTTTCAGAGAAAACTGATGCTGGTATGGCTCTCCAGTGCTATCAGTAGCGGTCAATGTGATCGTACTTTCCTTCTTGTTAATCCTATCATTAGAAATCAGTACAGCGCCACTTCCAACCTCTTTTGCTTTGAAGCTATAGTCTCGAGGCTTATGTGAACTCGAATTGATTTGAAGATGGAGATTGCAGGGGAGGTTCATTTTCTTGATGGCTCCCACGATCTTTTTCTCTTTCTTGCCCTTCAGTTTATCTACAAGCAGGTGTGAAGCAAGACCAATAACTTTGCCCACCTCTTTCATTTCTGTCTTATCGAAGCCATCAGGGTGATTGGCATTCATTTTATTAATATAATTTAGAATTTCTGTTTTACATGTTTTAGCAACACTAGGCATAGTAACCTCCATTTATTTTTATGGTTATAAAGGCTATCAAGAAGCATGGTTTCAATCAACAGATAAAATCTCATTCCATTCTGTAGTATACTGAGGAGTTCGCTTTGTAGATCTATTAGGCCTCTTCTCTTCAGCAGCAAAATAGACCGTTTTTTTGCCATATTTCTCGTTTACTCTGTCACAAAGATGCATCAAGCGAAGCTCTTTTTGCCTCTGCTCGTGCGATATGCGATCGAAAAGATGCTGCCTTGCTCCAGTTTCGGGAACAAAGCCTCCCAGCAAAATCCCCACCTTCTTGTAGAGTAGCCCCTCTTTATAGATAGTCTGAAAGAGCTCTTTTGCCGTAGAGATTAAATGCGGTGTATAGGAAGTCGGCTCAAAAAAAGGCTTTGACGCCTTCTGGATATAGCGTGGACTCACTTTGTCCTCAGCCGCAACCAGCATCACCACGATGTAGGAAGCAAGCTCCTGCTGGCGTCGCAATTTTACAGCCACACTTGCCACATCCCCTGCAACAATAGCGAGGAGATCTTGCAATGCAGTAAGTGGGGGAACAAGCGCTTTTGCAGTACTGATTGACTGCTTCTTTTCATGCTTCTCATAAAGTGTACAGCAGACAATACCTCGCAGCTCCATCGCTAATCGCAAGCCAACAACTCCAAAAGACTTTCTAAGAGGTACATCCTGCATCTGAGCTAGCTGTAAGGCCGTATAGATATGCTTTGCCTTAAGTTTTGCTGCAATGCGCGCTCCCACACCCCAGATCTCTCCTACCGGCAGTCTGGCGAGACAGGCCTCCCTTTTCTCCTCCTCTAGCACGCAAACACCATCCTTTCGAGGCTTTGCAAAGTGGGTTGCCACCTTTGCCAATGTCTTCGTAGAGCTCACGCCAATGGAGGCTGGAATTCCTGTCCATTGATACACTGTGCGGCGAATTTCTTGTGCATACGCATAGAGCTTTTCAGCTGGAATATCTGCTAAAGAGATAAAGGCCTCATCTACCGAATAGACCTCTACTTCGGGCGAAAAGCGTCGCACGGTCTGCATTACTCGCTCAGACATATCGAGGTAGAGTGCGAAATTTGAAGAGAGGGTATGAACGCCATATTTGCTACAGAGGCTCGCCCACTCGAAATAGGGGGCTCCCATTGGGATACCCAATTTTTTGGCCTCTTGAGACCTTGCGATGATACAGCCATTATCACCTGAGAGCACAACGACAGGCTGTCCCTTCAGGCGCGGATTAAAGAGCCTCTCGCACGATACAAAAAAATTGTTACAATCTATGAGCGCTAGCATTTGTGGATGACATAGGTAACGACTCCCCAGACCTGGATCTGCTCGTCACGAGATGCGTATCGAAGCTCGAACTCTTCATGAGAGATGGCTACCACCAGCTTGCCGGCAGTAGCGGGAAGGGAGCGATCGACGACCAAAATATCGCCGGCATGAATTCCAGCCTCTACCATAGAGTCAGAGGCCATTCGCACAAAATAGGTGGCGGGTGGGTTTTTGATAACAAGTTCATTAAGGTCGAGCGGTCTTGAAACTGCCTCACTTGAAAGAAATGGACAGGTAGATTCAGCACTTTCCAACTAATGCGAGCTCCTGTCTAGACAAGTCTTGATACTCTGCCCCAATGCAGACCTCCTTGAACGGGCATCGCTCACACTTGCCTCGGTCTTTTGTATAGGCAAAAAGGCGCGGATCCGGACAGGGATCTGTCGAGTGAAGCACAGCCATCTCTTCACAGCTCTTGAGCATCTCAGCCTCTACCTGCTCCAGTTTTTCAACTGAGAGCGGCTCTTCCTGCTGAAAGCCTATTTTGCTGTAGCTGTTTTGGAAAAGATAAAAGGGAGAGATGACAATCCGGTCCAGAGGTATGCCCCAGGTGCGATTTGCAAAGAGAGCATAGCAGTAGAGCTGGGTAAGCGTCTTATCGCTTTCGCCGCCGGTCTTCCAGTCAAAAAGACAGGCAACGCCTGACTTCCACTTAAGAGCAAAATCGATCACCACAATAATTTTGAAGCGGCCTTGAAGCTGGAAACTATTGAGCTCCTCAATTGAAAGCCACTCAGAATTGGGACTGAAGGCAAGCTGCTGCACAATTGGCGATGAGACCCAATTTGATAGCGACGTTGTAATTTTTGCTTTTGCTGCTGTAATTGCCTCTTCAGAGATATCAGTAGATCCATAGTAGTGCTCAAAGAGGTTAGCGTGCTTTTTGGGAGCTGCCTTCCACACTCCTTTTTTTGAATCGACCAGCCCTTTGTCGAAAAGTTTCTCACCTGCTTCGATAAGAAGCTCAGGAGAAATGGCCTTTTTTGTGTGACGAGATTTCTTCAAAAACTCTTCGATAGTGGTGTGGACACAGCTACCAATAAACATGGGCAGATGCTGGATCTGTTTTAGCATATAAAGCTTCGCTGCCAGTGGGTCAATAGATGGGCGCTCGTCTCGCGGCGTCTTCGGCCATCCCTCCCAGGAGCCATAGTAGGTATACCAATATTTTTTTTGGCACTCCGTAAAGGTGTTTGCGCGTGAAAATGACCAGCTGAACTCATTGATTAGACGCATAATTCTCCAAAAATACTAGACAGAGAGGATAGCAAGGCAAACAGTTACTTGCGAACAAATCTTGCAATCACGTAGGCTTTATAGTAATTAACATCAGGATTTGTCATGTTTTCGTTTCTTAAAAAATTTTTTGGTAGCTCGCAACAAAGAACCCTCGCTAAGTACGACAAGATCGTGCAGCAGGTCAACGCCTTTGAAGAAAAACTGCAACAGCTCAGCGACGATGAGCTCAGAGCCAAGACAGGCGAGTTCAGAAAACGACTACAGAACAATGAATCTCTCGACTCGCTTCTTCCAGAAGCCTATGCCGTAGTCAAAAACGTCTGTCGTCGCTTTGTCGGTACTGAAGTGCATGTCTCCGGCTATACCCAGCGCTGGGACATGATCCCCTACGACGTACAGATCAAGGGAGCTATTGCTCTTCACTACGGCTACATTGCTGAGATGCAGACCGGAGAGGGAAAGACATTGACCTCTTCCATGCCTCTCTACCTCAACGCTCTTACTGGAAAACCTGTCCACATTGTTACTGTAAACGACTATTTGGCAAACCGCGACTGTGAGTGGATTGGCTCCATTTTCCGCTGGCTCGGCCTTACGACCGGCATTATCACCCAAGAGCAGCCCCACGACGAGAAGATGGCAGCGTATGGTTGTGACATTGTGTATGGAACAGCTTCTGAATTTGGCTTTGACTACCTTCGAGATAATTCCCTTGCAATGCATGCAGAAGAATTAAGCCAGCGAGGCCACTACTTTGCCCTTATCGACGAAGTCGACTCTATCCTTATTGATGAAGCCCGAACCCCGCTCATCATCTCCGGACCGTCTACAGAGAGTAGACAGCTCTACGATGTGCTCCAGGATGGTGTTTCAGCTCTTGTTCAAAAGCAAAAGGATTTCTGCAATAAAATTGCAACTGATGCCAAAAAAGAGCTTGAAAAGCATCTACAAGACCAAACAGACAAAGAAAAGCACTTCAGCGAAAAAGAGCAAGAGTCTTTAAGAAAGATGTGGCTTGTCTCTAAGGGAATGCCGCGAAATAAGGTGCTCAAACGGCTTCGTGAAGATCCCGACATGCGTGTGGCGATCGATAAGTGGGATCTTTACTACTACAACGATCAAAACAAAGAAGAAAAGGCTAAGGTACTCGCAGATCTTTTCATTGTCATCGAAGAAAAGGCAAATGAATATGAACTGACCGATAAGGGCATTCATGCATGGCAGGACTGCGGCGGCAGCGAAGATGATTTTGTCCTGCTCGATCTCAGCGGTGAATTTTTGCAGATTGAGCACGACGATCAGCTGTCAGACCAGGAAAAGCTCAAAAAGAAAATCGCCGTGCAAGATGAAGATGCTCTGAGAAAAGAGCGCTCCCACAACCTTCGCCAGCTTCTTCGCGCTCACCTGCTTATGGAAAATGATGTTGACTACATCGTGCAAGAAGATAAGGTCATCATTATCGATGAAAACACCGGACGACCCCAGCCCGGCAGACGCTTTTCAGACGGCCTTCACCAGGCGATCGAAGCAAAAGAGAAGGTGACGATCCAGAAAGAGACACAGACCTTTGCAACAATCACGCTACAGAACTACTTCCGCCTCTATGATAAGCTGGCAGGGATGACAGGAACGGCGATTACTGAAGCTCGCGAGCTCAAAGAGATCTATAAGCTCGATGTGCTGCAAATCCCCACCTACAAACCGAGTTCACGCAAAGATGCAAACGACGAAATGTATATGACCGAAAGGGAAAAGTACAATGCCATCTTGAAAGAGATCAAAGAGATCCACGCACAAGAGAGGCCCATCCTGGTCGGTACAGAGTCTGTCGAAGTATCAGAAAAGCTATCGCGCATCCTCAAACTCAATAGACTCGAGCACACCGTTCTGAACGCAAAAAATCATGAGCGAGAAGCGGAGATTATTGCCCTTGCAGGAAAGGCTGGAGCCATTACAATTGCCACAAACATGGCAGGCCGCGGTACCGACATCAAGCTTGGCGAAGGCGTTGCCACGTTCGGAGGTCTACACGTCATCGGATCGACCCGTCACCAGTCTCGACGCATAGACAGGCAGCTTCGAGGACGAAGTGCTCGCCTTGGTGACCCCGGCTCTTCCAAGTTCTACATCTCGCTTGAAGACCCTCTTATGCGCCTTTTTGCCTCTCCATCGCTTACTGCCATGCTACAGAGATTCCGCCCTGCAGAAGGTGAGGCCATTTCTGCCTCCATCCTTAATCGATCGATTGAGACAGCCCAAAAGCGAATAGAGGGCAAAAACTTCATGGTTCGAAAGCACACGCTCGAATATGACGACGTGATGAACAAGCAGCGACAAGAGATCTATGCCTTCCGTAAAGAGCTTTTGGAAACGGCTGATCCATACCCCCTCGCAAGAGAAATTCTTCAAAGCCTCTGTGAAGATGGGGCTGCGCTTTTCTTTGCAAATAGAGGTAAAGAGGGCGGCTGGAACCCAGAGGGCTTCAGACAGTGGCTGGCACAGCTCTTCCCCGTTGCCTTTGAACCGGGCTACTTTGACCAGGATTTACTCGACAACCACGAGCTTGCAAAGAGAGCAGAAGATAAGATCCTGCGCGCCTTTGACGAGA
>JAFEGS010000609.1 GCA_018239705.1 Verrucomicrobiota bacterium
AAGGTCAGTGACAGCTATACCAAGAGCCGCTTCTGCCTGTTTTAGATTGGCCTTCAAGACGTCTCTGTTTGAAACAGCTGTCTCGAAGTCCTCTCGAGCAACTACCCCTTCCGCAACAACCAGTTCGCGTCTTTTGACAAGCCTCTCAGCATTCTGCAGGTTGGCTGTGACTGCCAAAACATTGGCCTCAGCTTGACGTACCGCATCCAAATAGGGCTGTTTGTCGATAGTAGCCATTAATTGATCCGGGCAGACCAGATCACCCTCTTCCCAGGGCATCGAATCCACTCTTCCAAAGACTCTGAAGCCTAAGTCAACCTGGCGCACGTCCACATTACCATAGAGGACGAGGATATCTTTTGGTGCTTTCTTTACGATAAAGAGATAGATGCCAGCGCAAGCAAACAGGCCGAGAAGCAGATAGAGAATAGGAATAAACTTACGCACTTGACAACTCTTCCTTTTAACCTTTAAGTTTTGCTGTAACTATTACAGCAGGCAAGACTTGTTTGCTATAAAAATCATTGCCATGCGTGGATTGTGAGAAGATCCGAAAAATTCACAATGTGTGCAAAGTACTCTTTTTCCAGGAGCTCGTCTGTAACACCATTCACATGCACAAGAACTGGGCGGATCGACATCCCTGAGGGCCTTGCTAATCTAGCAATTTTTTCTTGCATTTCGCACACGACATCAGACCCTAACTCTTTCTTTGAAAACCTAATTTCGCAAACATAGAGAACGTCAAATCTTGTTTGAATAAGGTAATCAATTTGACAGCCTTCTCTGAGCTTAGTTTTGGTCTGGAAATAGGGCCCACTGCTTATGATTTCATTGAGAGGGATTTTCAGGATTTGCTCTAGTTCCGTGTGATGATTGACCACTAGCGATTCAAATTGAATCCCCATCATGGAAAGCCATCCAGACGGCAATTCTGCACGACCTGTTTGCTCTATCTGCGCTTTTCGAGGAGCAATAAACTTTAAATAAAAACGTGTATAGTTATCAGAAATTCGATACCGATAGAGTTCTCCTTTGTTTGGATCGGCAAGCTTCCACTGCCTATAGCGCTGGATAAATCCGGCTTCCTGCAGCTCTTTGAGGTACTTCACCAGATCTCCTCCTGGCTGCCTGCCAAGAGTACTGCTAAGTTCCTTAAGCGATTTAGCTCCCTCTTTCATAGCATCGAGCAATGCAGCATAGACACCAGCCCGTCTGGAAAAAAGAGAGGAAAAGAGCTGAGTAAATTCATTGAATAATAGTCCTCCAGCATCAAAGCAGAGATCACAAATGTTTCTTTCTGCTGTAAGCCCCGGCTGAATTTCTTCTAAGTACCTCGGAATCCCCCCAATGACCGACAAAACTTTAAAAATTTCATAAGCAGATATTTCTGGAGGAAAAAATTTTTTGCAGTCGGAAAGTGGGAGCTCATCGAGCTTAAGGCGATACGAAATCCTGCCTACAAATCCTGTACTATTGAGGATATTTTCTTCGATCCACATGGAATTTGACCCTGAAATAACGAGCATCAGCTGCGGATTAGTTTTGTAATGAAGGTCCCAGGCCGTTTTGAGCTTTCCCAAAAATGCGGGATCAGCAGATCCCATCCAGGTAATTTCATCTAAAGCAATGAGCACAGGCCCTTTATGACTGTGATTTGCTACATCAAGAAAAAGGTCACTCCAGCTATCTTGACCCAAACGAGGAATCCCCTGCTGCTGCATCTGAGTAATAAATTCTTTTCGCTGAATTTCTTCATTGACATGAACCTCTGGGGGCAGTCCAGAGAATATATACGCCTTTGGAAACTCCCTGGCAAGCTCCTCGATGAGCCGGCTCTTACCAATTCGCCGTCTCCCATGGATTACTATCAAGCTAGCAGTCCGTTTCTTTTTAAACTGAAGAAGCTTTTCCAGCTCCTTCTTTCGGCCAATGAACTTCATCATCCCACCCCTTTTTCTCATAAAAATACCATTTTTTCATTTTTATGAGAATAATAACATGAACTTATGACGCATAAAATCATGAAAATTGCAATTTTATGCGCCGCTCGAAGACTGGGAAGACTTGTTTGCTATAAAAACCATTTCGTGGAGAGAGGGATTAAGCTCCCTCTCCTTTCAAAAACTTTATGGGTAACTGATAGGCAAATGTATATTGGGTAAGATTTTGCATCATGGAAAGGCTTCGCCCTTTCAAGGGATCTCGAAGATCATTAATGCACTGTTTTATATCAAGAGGCAGTCCTGCCTTCAAACGCATTATCTGGTCATAAAGTACCATAAACAGGCCCGTTCTCCCGACCCCTGCTCTACAGTGAACCACAATAGGTGTTTTGCCCTGGTCTTGGGACTGTGCTACCATGTCGATGAGGCGCATAGCGCAGTTTGCAACCGGAATGTGGCCATCGGGCCAGCTCATATACTGAAAATGGCTAAGCTCGTGCTGCTGATCGCCTTGTGTAATGACCAGCTTTCGATGCTTGATGCCATGCTCTTCGCGCTGCTCTTCAAGCTTCCAATCCGGCTTGGATACGACTGTGATGGGCTCTTGCAGCTCAACGGTAATATCGCCAAATACCAGTTTGGAGCCTATCTCATCTGGGCAGTACCGGATAACTTCGCGCACATCATCAAAGCAGTCATTGAGACTGACAATGCTCCTCGAGTTTTGGTCTATAACCATTTGCCAGAAGTCCTGTACCGTATTGGCAAGAGGCGCTTGAGTGGCGATAAATGCGCTATCCATCAAGTCAACGCGGTTCGCATTGAGAAAGCTGCCGCTGCGTACAGGCACCAATGTGGCATCAAAAATGCTGACGCTGTCAAACCCATTGAGCTTTTTATTCTCTTCTTTTTTGCAAATACTGGACATCTCTTCATAGTCTTTGCGCAGGAGCGGATCTCTCTTGATAGCCTCTCGATTGTCCATTGCTTTGCATTCAGCCTCTATATCTATCTCAGTAAGCAGCTGAAGCGGGTAGAGGTAGGCTTCGGTGCGAGGGTATTTTTTGCAGTACGCTGCTAGTAAGAGCGCAGGAGAGCCGCCAAAGTAGGCGTCGTCGATCTTCTCAAATAGCTCGGAGCTCAAGCAGCTGTGAGCAGCTTCGGCGCGAGTATGAATTTCCGAAAGTTTATCGAGCTTATGCCACTCTCTGAGTACTCTCTTTTCATCATCTCTTAAGGTGATGAGGCCATGGACTGATCGTCTGATATCATCGCTCTGTTTATCGCTTGCAATTTTGCTGAATAGCTTAGTCGCTTCATCTACTTCCTGAGGACTATTTGCGTCAAAGAGCGCTTGAATGTTTTTGAGAAGAGCGCTCTGAACGCTACGAAGCTCAGCCACTTGCCTCTCTTGCGGGGCTTTTGGGGTATGTGATTTCTCTGCAAGAAGATTAGGGAGTTGCTTTTGAATTTTGCTGATAGCAACAAGCCTATCATAATCGTCCATGTCCCAGCCATCAAGCTTCCTAAAGGCCACTTTCCCAAAATCGCGATGCTTTCTCTCTGGTGTTATGCGCTCATTCTCATTTTCAATATGATATACTTGGCCATGAAGTTTATTGATAATGGTTCGTGGAACGTTTTCATCTAGATACGCGATCGCTTGCGGCAGATCATTCTTTTTTATAAGGGATGCAACTTGTGATAAATGGTTGTGGACCTGTGTAACACGGCCATTATTAGTGCTAACAGCATTAGGTGAATGCATTTCATATCTCCATTATTAAAAAAATAAAAAGATAGTTTAATATTTAGCGGAGATTAAAATCAAAACAATTGTAAGCTCGCAATATGATCGTGCTTCTTAGTTAGAACAGGAAAGAAGTCGCATAGGGCATCATTTCGTGGAATGAAATGGGACGATTCTCAGTTTTTCAGCTTCTGCTCCCAGGTTTTCCTCAAGACTCAAAAATTGACGCAGGAGCTCGCCATGCTGCTTTGTAGGCTTGTAATGGCCGCTTTCAAGAATCACTGTCACCATTTTACCATCTTTGATGCGAAAGTTACCGGCACACTGCACAGGATCGCCTGAAAAGAATGTAGTATGGTGAAAACTGCCCTTTTTCTTAATCCCTGCAAGGAGCATCTGCCCATCTGCACTAAGTGCAAAAATGTACTTACCCTCTTTTGCAGCCTTTTTGCCAATTTTTACTTTCCCATCAGCAAAGGTAACGAGGCATTTTTTCTGCTCTTTTGGCCCAAGATAGTGCAGGCGGCTCACCCAAAAATCACGTTTGTCGTCGTCACATACCTGTGTAGCAATGTACTCCTCAAGCGAAATTTCCAGCTTACTGGCTACCCATTCATCATAGATTCTGAGCGATATAGCTGCCTGAGAATAGGGATGCAGCATCTCTCCCTCTTTTGCACGAGGGTTTATAATTTTGGCACTTATGCCAGCTATTTCAAGGCAATGGCTACTTCCTGCAAGGCAAATAGGATAGGTGGATAGAAGTTTTTCCCTAATGGCTTTTAGCTCACGAGATGAGGCCTTAGCAGAGGGTCTTATATGAAGCTCACATAATAGGGCGTTTGCAAATTCGAGTGTTCTGACGGTATCACTGCCTGACTGCAGGAGCTGCTCTGAGAGAAATTCTTTGAGCGAGCTCTCTTTTACTTGCTTAATCGCCTCTCTCCAAGATTCGGGAGAGTCTGTGAAAATCTTCTCTACATTGACAGCTGCTACTGGTGTAGAGCCGGCAGACGAGCAAACGAACAGGTAGAGAGCGATCGCTACAGATACCAGTCCAAAACCATATAAAAAATTACGGGAGCGTTTCATGATACATAAGTGTAAAAAAAGAACACCGGGTTATGACAGCCCAGTGTTCATTTAAATTAAAATTTTATCTAGCAAATCGTCTTTTTGGTCTGCTATATCTTCGTGTTGGAATAGATGCTTTTGTAAATCTATCTGCAAACTTTGGCTCGAATCCTGGGATCAGATGAGAGGTGATCTTCTGCCCGGTGAATCGTTCGATCTGTCCTACAATCCCCATATCTTTTGCAGCTGCAAATGAGAGGGCAATTCCACTACTTCCTGCACGGCCTGTTCTTCCGATGCGGTGAACATAGTCCTCTACGTTCATTGGCAGATCGAAGTTAATGACGTGTGAGATGGTCTGTACATCAATTCCGCGCGCTGCTACATCCGTTGCAACGAGAATGCGGATCTTGCCCTGGCGAAGCTTCGTGATTGTACGAGTCCTCTGGTGCTGCCTCATATCGCCGTGCAGCGCTGCTGCATTGTGGCCCTGCTGAATGAGCTTATCAACGAGGACATCTGCCTGCGATTTTGTCGAGGTAAATACAACAGCCTGGTTCATCCCCTCATCGTTCAGAAGATGATCTAGAAGGCGGTATTTGTGGTCTAAGTTGTCTACATTGTGAAGGCGCTGCTCAATATTTTCATGCTTGGCAGTCTGAGGAGCAATGGTAATCGTAACAGGGTTATTCAATAATGCTTTTGAAAGACCGAGCACATTCCCTTTCAGCGTCGCTGAAAACATCAGTGTCTGACGGTTTTTAGGCGTCTGTGCTGCAATATCATGCACATCGTCAACAAATCCCATGTCGAGCATGCGGTCTGCTTCGTCGAGAATGAGTAGCTCGAGTCGATCAAAGCTGATGCGTCCACGCTCAATATGGTCGATCAGACGACCAGGTGTTGCTACAAGAATCTCATAATGGCTAGAAAGCTGCTTATTCTGGACCGGATAGGGAGCACCACCGTAGATGCAGACAGTCTTAACCATCTTTAAATGCTTACTATACTTTGCAGCTTCGTGAGCTACTTGCATAGCGAGCTCCCGAGTTGGCACAAGAATAAGTATACGTGGGCCTCGAGCTTTTACCTGAGATGGTTTTGAAATTTTTTGTAGCGATGGGAGCATAAATGCTGCTGTTTTCCCGGTTCCTGTTTGCGCAGAAGCGAGCATATCTTTTCCTTCCAGAATTACAGGAATAGCCTGTTGCTGGATAGGAGTTGGGTCTGTGTACCCTGATTCTACAATAGCCTGTAGTAGTTCCGGGTTTTCAAGAAGTTCGTTAAAATCCATAATCTATATTTACTTTTTGTTGTCTTTTGGTTTTAAAAATGGCGATTGTAACAGATATCTTTTATAAAAAGATAGAGTTAAAAGAATATGGTCGAGATAACACGCACTACCTAGATTCCACTATTCAGCTGAATCTAGGCTCATAAATGAAAGCCAAAGAGCATACAAAAAGCTCAGATGATTCAACAATCACCAGTCAGCATATCAAATAAATTAGAATCTGTCAAACTCTGATTGCAATCCAAGTGCAGATCGGTTATAAAAAAATTTATCGGAGGGATCATGCTCAACAAAATTATTCTGACTGTCATTGGCTTTAGCGCCCTCTTCTTTTGTTTTTCGATCCTCAGAAAACTGGAGCCTAAAAGCGAGGCAGCTATGAGATACCGCACCCTTACCCCACAAGAAGATCAAATCATTAATAAAAAGGCAACAGAGCCTCCCGGAAGTGGTGAATATGAAGAGACGCAAGAGCCCGGTGTCTATGTGTGTAAAAAGTGCGATAGCCCACTCTTTCTTTCCTCCGGTAAATTTTCCTCCCATTGTGGCTGGCCAAGCTTTGATGAGGCGATTCCAGGTGCAGTGGAGCAGAAACCAGACGCCGATGGGCGAAGAGTAGAAATTCTCTGCAAGCATTGCGGAGCCCATCTCGGACATGTTTTTGTAGGCGAACATCTGACAGATAAAAATACCCGCTACTGTGTCAATTCACTCTCGATGCTCTTTTTGCCGCTCTACACAAAAGAGGGGTATGAACGAGCCATCTTTGCAGGAGGCTGCTTTTGGGGTGTAGAATATCTCATGAAATCAATTCCCGGTGTCATTTCTGTCACATCGGGCTATACCGGCGGCCATGTGGTAAACCCAACCTATGAAGAGGTCTCTCGTGGCGACACCGGCCATTTCGAAGCGGTCGAGGTTATTTTTGATCCCAAAAAAACAACCTACGAAGCTATTGCTAAACGTTTTTTTGAAATCCACGACCCCACACAAAGCAATGGGCAGGGTCCCGATATTGGGAGCCAGTACCGCTCTGCTATCTTCTATCTTTCGCCCGAGCAGAAGGAGACAGCAATAAAGCTCATCGACATCCTGAAAAAACGAGGCTACAACGTAGTGACGCAGGTGCTACCTGCACAGCCCTTTTACAGAGCTGAGGAGTACCATCAGCACTACTACGATAAGAGTGGATCGACACCCTATTGCCATGCCCCTGTCAAGCGTTTTGGATAAGTCCCTTTTCTTTGAGCCACTGACAGAGGCGCTCTATCTTTTCTACAGAGAGCTCTTGCGTTGAGGCGAGTAGCCCTACCGTCTCTTCCCAGCTCTTTCGTTCCCACTCGACTGTTTTTGGCCCCTTATCAGGAAGCTGTGCAATATAGAGCGCAAAGGCTTTCTCCGGGTTGCCTCGGCAAAAATCAATGCTTCTCCCGAGCGCCCTTCGAAGCTTTATGGCTGTCTCTTCCGGAAGGGCCGAACCGACAATGACAAGCTCGTCGTAGTCCGGCATACCAAAATCGGTCACAGAAAAAAAGCAGGTTTTATACCCAAGCGACTGTAAATGAGCGGGTTCAATATTTTTAAACACGCCATACACCACATCAATTTTTTTTGTAACCAGGCAGCCAATGATGTCTAGCCCTACATTACGCTTTTCTACCCTTATCGCCATCTGTCTGAGCAGCACATCGAGAGTAGAGGCGCTAAAACCGGAGGCAGAAAAGCCCACCAGACGCCCTTGCAAGTCGGCCACCTCATCGATGCCGCTTCTTTCCAGACAGAGAAAGCCATTGAGCGGCCGATCGACTATCTTACCCACAATTGAAAACTGATGTCCATTTGCTATTGCTCGCAAGGTGCGCGGCATGTAGGAGATGGCAAGCTCTGCTTGGCCAGATCCAACAAGCTGCAGCGGATCTACACTATTTGGCTTTACTATTTGAATGGGAATCCCCTCTTGGGCAAAAAAGCCCAAGGCATGTCCTGCGTAGAGCGGCACATGGCTCGGATTGGGAGACCAGTCCAGAACAAGGCGTACAGACTCTGTAGCAGGCTTTTGCTGGCACCCCACACACGGCAGGAGTAGAGCTAAAAGACCAAGCTGCTTAAGTGAAGTAACAAAACGGTAGAGCCTATGGCAGTGTTTCTCAAAAGAGATACCGATCGCGTAGAGGAGTAGGCTCATTCCCACAACGCAGGCGAGTGCAGCAAAAGTCATTTCTAGATCCATCTCCTCTCTTGTTTCAAAGATGAGCACTCCTAAACCAGATTGCGCACCGGCCCACTCACCGGCCAGTGCCCCAATCCCCGAAATTGCAAGGGCTATTCGCATCCCTGAAAAAAAGGAGGGCAGCGCATAGGGCAGCTGCAGTTTAAAAAAGATCTGTTTGGGGGTTGCTCCGTGAATTAAAAAATATTCTACTATGTGTTCAGGTGCAGCCGCAAGCCCTCTATAGATCCCAAGTGTCAGAGGGAAAACGACCATAAGGGCTGTTGGAACGACAATGGCCGTATAGGACCAGCCAAACCACAAAAGCATGAGTGGTGCAAGCGTAAAGGAGGGAAGGCACTGCAGCACAACAAAAAGGCCCTGCACGCATGTCCCTACTGTTTGCCACTGCCTCATGGCCCATGCAAGCGGAAATGATACTGCGCATCCGAGTAGGAGCGCCCCCACCATCTCTTGGATCGTCGTCCCGGCATGAAACATCAGGCGGTCAAATCGCTGAATAAAGGCCTCTATAATACCTGTAGGAGGCGGCAGCAAAATCGATAATCCCGTAAAGCTACGGCTTACATACTCCCAAAGGCTAAAAAGGACAAGGAACACCAACGAAAGAGTCAAAACTTGGCGAGACATCAGAGGACCTCCAATTTTGCAAAGGGGTGAAAACCGGCAAACTGGTGACGAATTGCCTCCTGTATAGCCATTTGTGCATGGGGGCAGGCACGCACAGCATCATCGATTGGCCACTCTTGTATGATACTTTCAGAGAGAAAGACCACTCGATCAGAAAGGTAGCAGGCATCGCGAAAATCGTGTGTGACGAACAAAACGGTCTTCTCTTTTTCTCGGACAAGGCGTCGAATAATGGCAAACAGTGCCGTCCGCAGATGCACGTCGAGTGAGCAAAAGGGTTCGTCGAGAAGCAATATAGGTTTGTTACTGAGAAGCACTCTTGCCAGACAGACAAGCTTACACATCCCCCCTGAGAGCTTGTCCGGGAATGCAGCCAGGTAGTCGCCTAGACCCACCTCACAGAGAAGCTCTTTGGCAGCTTGCTCGTCGTAGCTCTTCTGGCAGGGACCAAGCTCCATAGGTAGTAGCACATTTTCTAATACCGTACGCCACGGAAGTAGCGAGTCCTTCTGCGACATGTAGGCAATGCAGCTCTGTACAGGCACTTGAACGCCGTCATGAAAGGCCTGTAGAGAGCCGTTTTGCAGAGGCAAAGCTCCGGCAATGAGTTTGAGAAGTGTCGTTTTTCCTATCCCGTATGGCCCTACAAGGGTAGTAATTTCAGATGTGTGCAGACGAAGAGAAAGCCCAGCGAGTAAAGAGTGCCGCGAATATCCAAACGAGACTTGATCGAGAGCAAGAACTAAAGTTGACATGCTAGTATACTATGTTTTCGAAAGATGATATCTCTATTTTTGATTCTCCTCTACAAAAAATTGCAGCTCTTCCAACTTCTTGCTTTGTATGCATATTTTTTGTCTACATTTTTTGGAACGAAAAAGTGTGATATTTCACACTTTTTCGTTCCAAAAAATGTAAACACAAGATAAAATGGAATCATGAACCGCAAAATCATGCAAAGTCTTCGTGACTGGAAAAATCAATCAAAAAGAAAGCCTCTGCTCCTTATGGGTGCAAGACAGGTTGGCAAAACCTTTGTTTTAAAGCAGTTTGGACAAAGCGAATATAAGAACACTGTCTATGTAAACTTTGAAAACAACCCAAGGCTCTGCCAGCTATTTGAGGCAAGCCTCTCCCCAGAGATCATTCTGAGGTCTTTATCGATTGAGATGAATACTGAAATTATTGAGGGTGAAACTCTCATTTTTTTCGATGAGGTTCAAGAATGCCCTAACGCACTCAATAGCCTTAAGTATTTCTGTGAAAACGCTCCCAATCAGCACATCCTAGCCGCAGGCTCTCTGCTCGGAGTCAAACTGGCACACACAAAGGGATTTCCAGTGGGAAAGGTCCAGTTTTTAACACTGTTTCCCTTGAGTTTTTTGGAATTTCTTGAGGCACTTCACGAAGATCGATTGAAGGATTTTTTCGAAGAGATTCACCGTCCCGAACCATTGCCACCCAATCTCCATGAAAAATTATTAGGGCATTTTAAAGAATACCTTTTCGTTGGAGGCATGCCTGAAGCTGTTGCAACATATATTGACTCTCGAGATTTACTAAAAGTTAGAGCAGTTCAAGAAGCCATTTTAAATGCTTATAGTTTAGATTTTGCCAAACATGCCCCTAAAGAACAGATCATGAAAATCAATCAGGTATGGGGATCGATTCCAAACCAACTCGCCAAAGAAAATAAAAAATTTATTTATTCAGTTTTGCGAGAAGGCGCACGAGCAAAAGAGTTTGAAGTTGCCATACAGTGGCTTATGGAAGCTGGCCTGATACATAAAACCTCTCTTATCAGCACTCCAAAAACGCCCCTATCAGCCTATGCGGACCCTCATGCATTTAAAGTATATCTCGTGGATGTCGGGCTGCTTGGCGCAATGTCTCACCTATCACCAAAGACAATTCTTTATGAAAATGAACTCTTTCAAGAATTTCGAGGAGCAATTACGGAAAATTATATTGCTCAAGAACTAGTCCATTGCCATTATCCTCTTTATTATTGGGCAAGCGAAGGAAAAGCAGAAGTAGATTTCATTCTTGAACAAGAGGGTAATATTTTTCCTTTTGAAGTTAAGTCAGGTAATTCCTCCAAGAAAAAAAGCCTTCGAGTCTATGGCGATCATTACAGCCCCAAGCTGCTCATCAGAACCTCTCCGATGAATCTCAGACTAGATGGCGATGTTCTCAACTGCCCACTTTATCTCGTTGAAAACCTACAAAGACTTTTGGTAAATTTCGTGTAAACCCATAAACTCGCGTTACAAAAAATTGCACATTACCTATACTGCCCAATTGCTAAACCTGTAGGTAATCAGAATTGGAAAAAAAGCAATTCCCTCTCGCACAAATCCAAAAGCTCCTCGCCCTACAGGATGTTGACGGCTGGCTACTGTACGATTTTCGCTGCCACAACACTATTGCAATTGAATTTTTGAATATCGATCCCGAACTACTCCTCTCTCGCCGCTTTTTCTACTGGATCCCAAAGAGCGGCACACCTACCAAAATTGTCCACAAGATCGAATCAGAAGCCCTTGCCCATCTGCCGGGCGAGGCAATCTCTTATGAAAGCTGGCAAAGCCTCGAAGATGCTGTAAACCTGACCCTCAAGGGACAAAAGCGCATATGCATGGAGCACTCCCCCAAAGGGGCACTTCCGGTAATTGCAAAGCTCGATGCAGGAACTTACGAATGGCTATCTGACAAGGGAATAGCAGTAGTAAGCTCATGGCCAATTGTACAGCATTTCATCGCCCACTGGACAGATACACAAGCTGAGGACCACAGGCAGGCTTCAAAACTGCTCATCGATGCCTATAGAGGCACATGGGAACTTATAAAAGAATCTTTTACAGAAAAAAGAGCACTCTCTGAACTTGACCTTCAGCAGCATATACTCGACTTTTTCACAAAAGAGCAGCTGAGAGCCTGCCACCCTCCTATCGTTGCTATGGGATGTAATAGCGCCCTTCCCCACTATGCACCTACAAAAACAGCCATTACTCCGGATAGCCTTCTCCTGATCGACCTCTGGGCAAAAAAGAGCACTCCTTTTGCGCCCTATGCCGATATCACCCAGGTTGCCTATCTTGGAAAAAAGCCGCCTGCCCAGATGACAGAGGTGTATGGGCTTGTCTTGAAGGCCCAAGATGCCGCCATCGACTACCTGCAAAAGAAAGTACAAAGCGGGCAAGAGGTAATGGGCTTTGAGCTCGACGATGTGTGTCGATCGGTCATCCGGCAAGGCGGCTACGCAGATCAGTTTGTCCATCGGACAGGCCACAATATCCACACCGATCTGCATGGTCCCGGACCAAATATCGATAACTTTGAAACGCACGATACCCGTCCGCTCATGCCGCGCACCTGCTACTCTATTGAACCGGGCATCTATTTGCCGGGATTGTTTGGCATTCGCCTTGAATGCAATATCTTTATTAAAGAAGATAATACTGTTGAAGTAACAGGAAAATCTCTTCCAAATCTTCCTTGTATATCAAATTAGACAATTTAGTTTTGCCTTGTATTTAATTTAATAAATAATTACAATATTTTTTAATTAAATAAAACGAGGTAATCATGCTTTTTATTAATACAGCGATAGAACGTCCCGATTGGTGGAAACAAGAAGAAAATAATCACATAGACGACATCTTTGTAAATGAAGAAAGTTTACCAACAGCGCGTACAAAGCAGCTTATGGTAGCTGGATCAACACTTGCAACATTGGGAGTAGCGCTCATTCGAGATCCGGATGATAAGAGCAGTAAAGTAGGCTATGTGTACCTTGCTAATTTCAGCACGCAGACACTAAAACGAGTGGCCATACCGCAGCTTCCGATCATTCCTCGTGCTATTTTGTATCCGGCTATTATGGGAGCTGCCTTTGGTCTTAAAGCGACAAGTGAAGTGGGCAGCCGGCTATTTCCCTTTTTGAGTGGTTTGCCTGTCAAATTGGCATCAAATGATATAGCAATATATCTTAAACGGGCGAATAGAACAGAAGAAGAGGATGACGATGACAGCGATGATGAAGGAAATGATGAGTGCAACCTCTGGATTTGCTCTAAAGAAGGTGAATATGGGTATATTGAAGAAAAAATAGAGACCACGCTAAAACCAATTCTTGCTTGCCTTCAGGATGAAAATGGAAAACCCTACTTGAGTACAAGAGTAGGTATTACAGCACTGGCAGTTATCCTTGCACTGGGCACTAACGTGCTTGTGCCTGGCTCTTTTGCTAGCTATTGCATGATGTGCTTAATGCGTAAAGTGCTTAAACCCGTCATCATGCCTACACCGCTTATTCCTCGATATCTTGTGCATGCAGCTCTCTTAGGTAGCACAGCATTTTGTGATTACAGTGGACTCGTTTCATTGCCTATAAAGGTCTTCCCTGCTGTCTGCGATTTATCCTTTAGCTTTCTCACGCTCGATGTAAAAAAGGGAATGAAGGGTGAATTTCGTAGTAATGCGTGGTGTTATAACGGTGAGTGTGGAGAGGTGCAACAAGAGGGCGAAGTAGAAGCTGAAGAAACCAGTGAAAAGGTTCCACCAAGCACATGGAAACAGGGAGCTACGATAATAACAACTTTTGCGGCAACAGTACTCTCCTATATCTACTTGCCAAATTCGTTGACACCTCTACTTGCAACAGATCTTTTCGCCGGCTCTATAAAACCGGTCATAAAGCGTGTGGCGCAGCTTCCACGGTATGGCCTGCTTGCAGCCGCTACTGGGGCCGGATATGCCGTTCAGGCATTTACAGATGTTCACGCCGGCACAATCATGGCTAGTCTTACAGCAAAATCTGCATTGGCTACTCTCAGGATGTGGACAATAGGTAAACAACCTGCCTCCTGCCTTCCCACTTCCTGGAACCCCGTAACATGGTTCTGCCCTCCAGAAAAGGAGAAGAAAAACAAAGTCGAAGAGCTATTGCCAGGCGAAGAAGATCTCATAGCCAGTGATGAATTGGATGAGCTCCTGGATCTTAGTTTCGAAGTTAATTCCGGAGAGGAAGTAGAAGTCAGTGATTCTGAATTGCTGAGTATCCTGATTAAGCCTAGAGACAGCAAAGAGGAGATCTAAAGACGACGAGCAGCTTCCTGCTTCATGCGCAGGTATAGACTTGCAAGCCCATTGGCCCTTCCTGGAGTAAGCTGGCGCAAAATGCCAAGCTCCTCTATATAACTTGGAGGACACTTCAGGATGGTCTCTGGGGACTCGCCGCTATAAATCTTTACA